>JAPUKG010000163.1 GCA_027295775.1 Pseudomonadota bacterium | reverse complement strand
CCAATCGGAGGGATCGATGCGCGCAGCTACACTAGGACTGATAGCGGCACTGGCGCACCTGCTCGCGGCACCAGCGTGGGCCGAGCCGCCGCCGGACTACGAGCGAGGCGCGCTCTACGTCGCGCTGGAGTCGTCCTACGTCCGCGGCATCGACGGCCGGGTCGACAACGAGTGGGCTTTCCGGGGACGCATCGGTCTCAAGTTCATGAAGTTCTTCGGCATCGAGTTCCAGTACGAGGGCTACGGAACGATCTCGGGGCCGGCCATGCCGATCAATCTCAAGCTCTACCTGCCCATGGGACGCATCCAGCCCTGGCTGGTGGGCGGCGGCGGCCCCTGGCAGGTCCGGAACCCGAGCGGCAGCCACACCTGGGGCGGCCAGGTCGTTGGCGGCGGCGGCGTGGACATCTACATCACCGAGAACTGGGCCGCCGTCGTCTCGAGCGAGTACCAGCACGGCACCGGCGCGGTGCGGGCCAACAACCTGGTGACGGCCGGAGCCGGGGTGATGTACCGCTTCTGAGACGGGGGCTCAGCGCAGCTCGCGCTTGAGGATCTTCCCCGTTGGGCCCTTGGGTAGTGAGTCGCGCACCTCGAGGATGCGCGGGTACTTGTAGGCAGCCAGGCGCTCCTTGCACCAGGAGATGATCTCCTCCTCGCTGGCGCTCTGACCCGGGGCGAAGGCCACCACCGCCTTCACCTCCTCGCCGTGGCTCTCGTGGGGAATGCCGATCACCGCCGCCTCGGCGACGGCCCGGTGGGCGTAGAGGACCTCCTCCACCTCCCGGGGGTACACGTTGAAGCCGCCGCGCAGGATCATGTCTTTCTTGCGGTCCACGATGAAGTAGCAGCCGTCCTCGTCCCGGTAGCCGATATCGCCGCTGTGGAACCAGCCGTTCTTCAGAGCCTCCTCGGTCGCGTCGGGACGGCCCAGGTAGCCCTTCATGATGTTGTGCCCGCGGATGCAGATCTCTCCGCGCTCCCCGTCGGGAAGCGGCTCGTCGGCGTCGTCGGTGATGCACATCTCGACGCCCCAGACCGGGTAGCCGATCGAGCCCACCTTGCGACCCCTGTCCATCACGTTGAAGCTGGCGATGGGCGAGGTCTCCGAGAGACCAAAGCCCTCCAGGATCCGCACCGGGAACTTCTTCTCGAACTCGACCATCACCTCGACGGGCATGGGCGCGCCGCCGGCCATGCAGTAGCGCAGGCTTCCGAGGTCGAAGCGGTCCCCGCCCTCGTGGTGGAGAAGGGCAAAGTACATGGTCGGCACGCCCGCGAAGACGGTGACCCGGTCGCGCTCCATCACCTCGAAGGCCTTCTGCGGATCGAAGCGCGGCAGCAGGGTGAACGTGCCGCCGAGGGCCAGGGTGGCGTTCTGGACGACCGTCTGCCCGAAGGAGTGGAACAGGGGCAGGGTGGCCAGGGCGACGTGCTCGTCCGCGTCGGACGGGATGAGCCGGGGCACGACGAAGGCGCAGTTGACGAACAGGTTGGAGTGGGTGAGCTCGGCGCCCTTGGGCTTCCCGGTGGTCCCGGACGTATACAGGATGACGGCGGTGTCGTCCGCGCTGGTGGGGTGGAGTCCGGCGATCGGGTCGGCCTGGGCCAGATCGGCGAGCGTGCCGGGGCCCTCCACTCCCGCGATCACCACCGGAACCCCGGTCGGCTCCGCCCCGGCCCGGCCGGCCTTCTCGAACTGGGGGTGCACGATCAGCAGTCGCGCGGAGGAGTCCTCGAGGAAGTACGTTACCTCGGGAGCGGCCGCGAGGACGTTGATCGGGACCACCGCCGCGCCGGCGTAGAGGATGCCGAAGTACGCCATGGTGAACTCCGGCACGTTCGGCACCAGCAGCGCCACCCGGTCGCCGGGCTGGATGCCCCGCTCCACGAGGTGGGTCGCCACGCCGCGAGCCGACCGGTCGAGCTCTTCGTAGCTCACGACCCGATCGTCGAGCCGCAGCGCCGGGTGGTCCGGCCGCGCGCGTGCGCTGTCCTGGAGGATGGTCCCGAGGTTGAGGCTCATGGCGCGTCTCCTGTCTCCAATCTACCACCGATCGCCCCCTGGCCAGCTCCCGGGAGAGGCACTTCTAGGATGAGGAGAGATGCGTGTATGATTGGCGTGCATCGCTGCGAAGGGGTCCCGGACATGATGCTGCGTCTCCTGGTGTATTCGCTTTCCAGTCTGCTGGGGGTCTGGCCGGCGAGCGCCGAGCTCGAAACCATTGACGAGATCGATGCGTGCGTGCGCAAGAACCAGCACCACGAATCAAGCGTCGGCATCATCGTCCTCAAGTCCGTGGACCGGATCGGCGCGACCACAGAGTCGCGCGCCACCATCCACTGGAAGCGATTCGAGAACGACCTCAACCGGGTGTACCTGCGCTTCAGTGATCCGCCGGACCTGCGCGGCTCGGCCCTCCTGCTGATCGAGAAGGAGAATACGGACGACATGTTCATGTACCTTCCCGAGCTGGAAAAGGTGCGGCGCGTGACCGGCCGGATGGTGACGGGATCGATGTTCGGGACCGACTTCACCTACGAGCAGTTTCAGCGACTTCAGGGGATGGCGGACGACGTCTCCAGCGAGCGCCTCCCGGACGCGGAAGAGCAGGGTCGCGCGGTCTTCGTCGTCGCACACACACCGAACCAGGAGGAGGGATCCCAGTTCGAGAAGGTGGTGACCTACGCGGACAAGGAGACCTGCGTCCCCCTGCGCACCGAATACTTCGAGAAGGGCGCCCGCCTGCGCAAGGTGCTCACCGCCGACCCGGCCAAGGTGAAGCAGAACGGGGGCGCCTGGATTCCGGAGGAGATGGTGATGAAGGACCTCCGCGACGAGACGGAGACGTTCCTGGTCGTGGAGAAGCTCGAGATGGGGGCGAAGATCTCGAGGAAGATGTTCTCCCAGGGGAACCTGGCCCGGGGCAACTGAGAGGGACGGCGAAGGACCACCCGTGGACAGGATCACCCGATTCATCTCGGACCACGCCATCCTGGTCCTCGTGGCCGTGGCCGCACTGACCGTCCTCGCGGCCAACGCCATCGTCGACCTGCGCACCGGCGTATCCGGACTCCAGCTCGACACGTCCATCGACACCCTGTTGCCGGCGGGCGACGAGGACGCCGAGTTCTACAAGTACGTGCGGCGTGTGTTCGGCAGCGACGAGACCCTGATGATCGGGTTCGTGACTCCGGACGACGTGTTCACACCCGAGAACCTGCGCCGCCTCGAGCGCATCACCGACCGCGTCCAGTACGTCGAGGGCGTCCACCACGTGGTCAGCCTGGCCAACGCGCTGAACATCCGCAGCGACGGCAACGACCTCGTGGTCGAGCCCTTCCTGGAGACCATCCCGGAGGATCCCGAGGCGCTCGAGGCCTTGCGCCAGGAGGCGCTCGACAACCCCCTCCTGGCCAGCGGCCTGCTGTCCGCCGACGGCCGCAGCGCCGCCATCATCGTCTACATGCTCGACATCCTGGAGTCGGACTTCATCGAGAAGAACATCGACGGCCAGATCCGGGCGATCGCCGAAGAGGAGGCCGGAGACGCCCGGATCCTGCTGACCGGCAGCCTGCACGTGAAGGCCGAGACCGGCCGCATCCTGATCAAGGACCTGAGCCGGACCATTCCGCTGTTCCTGCTGGTGGCCTCGGCGGTCGCGTTCCTCGCGTTCCGGAGCGTGCGCGCAGTGGTCGTGGCCATGACCACCATCACGGTGGCCCTCGTCTGGACCCTCGGTGTAATCGCGACCCTGGGCGTCAAGCTGAATCTGGTGACCATCGTGGTGCCGATTCTGAGCCTCGTGATCGGCTTCGCGTACGCGATCCACATCGTGGCCGCGTACTACGAGGCGGTCCGCTCCCGCTCCAGCGGTGACCGGAAAGCGGTCATGCTCGAAGCCATGCGGCAGGTCTCGCTGCCGACGCTTCTCACCGGGGCCACCACTGCGGCCGGCTTCCTGTCCCTCGCCACCAGTCCCCTGGGCGCGATCAAGGAGTTCGGTGTGTTCGCGACGCTGGGCGTCCTGTCGACCATGGTGGCCGTCCTCACCCTGGCGCCGTCGATGCTCCAGATCCTTCCGCTGCCGAAATCCGAGCGGCGCCGGTCGGGCGGTGGCCGCGTGGACCGCCTCCTCATCGCCGTCGCGGACTTCGACATGCGCAACCGGATCGCCATCCTGGCCACCGGCGGGCTGATCGCGGTCCTGGCACTCCTGGCGACGACCCGGATCAACGTGAGCACCGACTTCATCACCACCTTCCCGAAGCAGAGCCAGGTCCGGGCCAACTTCGAGGAAATCAACGAGATCTTCGGCGGCTCGGGCACGGTCAACGTGATCCTGAGCTCCTCGTCCCAGAACGCCTTCAAGGAGCCCGTCAACCTCCGGCACATGCGCGACTTCCAGCGCTGGCTCGAGAGCCAGCCGGAGATCGGGGCAACCACGTCGCTCGTCGACTACGTGATGCTGATCAACCGGGGATTCAACGGAAACGATCCCGAGTTCTTCGAGATCCCCGAGTCGAAGCGGATGGTGACCCAGCTTCTGTTCTTCGGAGCCAACGACGAGATCGAGAACTTCGTGAACTCGCGCTACGAGACCGTGAACGTCCTCGCCCGGACCACCTCGGGCGACTCCGGCGACACGGCGGCGCTGGCAGACCGGATCGAGGAGCACCTCGCCACCCTCCCCGAGCACCTCGAGGGGCGCGTCACCGGGAACACCGTGCTGGTGGCTCGCACGATGGACGACATCGCCTGGGGCCAGGCGGTGAGCCTGCTCTCCGCCTTCACCATCATCTTCATCATCCTGGCCCTGCTGTTCACGTCGGCCCGGGTGGGCTTCATCGCACTCATCCCCAACATCCTTCCGGTCCTGGTCTACTTCGGCATCCTCGGCATCACCGGTGTCACCTTGAACACGACCACCGGGCTGGTGGCCTGCCTGGTGCTCGGCATCGCCGTGGACGACACCATCCACTACCTGTCCCACTTCAACTCCGAGGCAAAGCGCAAGGCCGACGAGAGGCAGGGGGTGATCGACGCACTGCTCCACGTGGGCCGGCCCATCACGTTTACCAGCATCGCCCTGTGTCTGGGCTTCCTGGTGATGGTCACTGCAGAGATCCGGAGCCAGGTGGAGTTCGGCGCCCTGGCGTCGGTCACCCTGGCCTTCGCGTGGCTGGTGGACGTCACCTTCACGCCGGCGATCGCAGCTCGCATGCGCATCGTCACCCTGTGGGACGTGCTCTCCCTCGACCTCGGCGAGAGCCCCCAGGATTCGATCCGGCTGTTCAGCGGACTCTCGAAGACGCAGGCCCGCATCTCCGCCCTGATGACCAGCATGCGCAGCTTCCCCAAGGGCCACCGCCTGATGCAGCTCGGCGACGAAGGTGACGAGATGTACGTGGTGGTGGATGGGGAGCTGGTGGCGTCGATCCCGGGCGAGGAGGGGGGCCGCGTGCAGCTCAACGTGTCCAAGCGCGGAGACGTGGTGGGCGAGGTGGCCTTCTTCCACGGCGGCCGGCGCACGGCGGACGTGGAGGCGCTGACCGACGTGCGCCTGATCCGCCTCACCCGCAACAACCTGGAACGCCTGCGCCGTCGCTACCCCCGCATCGGCGCCCAGCTCTACCGCAACCTGAGCGAGATCCTCGCCAGCCGCCTCGTCCGCGCCACCGAACGCCTGCGCTGAACGCCGCTTCGCTTCTCTCGGCGGGTCACGGTCGCAGCCTTGCCACGAGTTCGGGTGGTGGAGTCGCCAATCCGCGAACCCGATTGCTGCCCCAGGCCTCTCTCGTGAAGTACCCGCAACGCCCTCGGCGTGAACGTCCGTTCCCGCCTTGGTCGTGCGACCCAGCGAGGGCGCACGA
>JAPUKG010000162.1 GCA_027295775.1 Pseudomonadota bacterium | reverse complement strand
TCGTGACCGATCCGCGGCCCCAGCTGGAGCAGGGGGCCGCCCTGACCGAGCTGATGCGTCGGGCCGCGACGGAGCTGGGCGCGGACTGGGTCGTTCCCCTCGGCTGCGACGAGTTTCTCGCCAGCGACGTCGACCGCGGCGTCCGTCCCCAGTTCGAGAAGCTGGCTCCCCGTCCAGGTGACGCGGTCCGGGTCGGCTGGCGCACCTACGTGCCCATGCCGGACGACCCGCCCGACGAGCCGAATCTGCTGCAGCGCGTGACCCACCGCCGGAAGGTGGAGCGGAGCCGCAAGTGGAAGGTGCTGGTTCCGGCCGAGCTGGCCCGCACGACCTCGATCCGGACCGGGAACCACTGCCTGGAGGACCGCGGCGGGCGGGTCATCAAGGGCGAGCGGCTGACCGAGGGGCTCCACCTGGCGCACTTCCCGGTCCGGTCCCCGGAGCAGATCGCGGCCAAGGCGCTGGCCGGCTGGGTGTCCGTGATCGCCAGCGCGGACCACACTGACGAGGTGGGCTGGCACGTGAAGCCCCTGTTCGAGCGGCTGCGAACCGGCCACGAGCTCACGCCCGAGGAGATCACCGAGCTCGCCCTGTCCTACCACCAGCGTCCCGACGACGAAGATCCGGACCGCAGTGTCGTGCGGGATCCGGTCCTGTCACCGAAGCCGTCGGAGCCGATCGTGCTGCGGCGCCCGGGCCAGCGGCGCGCGCCGCCGATCCAGCTGCTGGCGGACGTGGCCGAACGCATCGCCCGGGAGCTCTCGGCCGAGCGCCGGATGCCCTGGTGGCAGCGACTCCTGCGCAGGAGGTAGGCGGACTGCCGGGACGCCAGTTCGTCTAGGCGTACACGGCTCGCCGCCATCCGCTCCGGTCGAAGGGCCTCCAAGCCCCCTCGGCCTGGCTCAGGCGATCGGCGATCGCGAACAGGACCAGGGGGTTGAAACCGAGTCCACAGTGGCTTCCGGGAACCTGGATGTTCTCGGTGTGGTCGGTCTCGGGCTCGAGGCACGCGCGCCAGTGCGCGATGCCGTCGGTCTTGCTGAAGATGGCCGTCGACGGCATGTCCGGGGGAGTGCGCAGCTGCTCGGCCTGCGGGGCCCGGTCGCGACCCGGGGGCTCGCCCGAGAACCACTCGAATAGCCGACTGACATTCGACGCGCCGCCCGCGTCGCCGAACGGACTCCCCATGGTGACCACCTGCCGCACGTGTCCGGGCATGCGCTTCGCGAGCTCGCGCGCGTAGATGCCTCCCAGGCTCCAACCGACGAGCGACAGCTTGCGGTCGTAGCGCCGAGTGAGTTCCTCGACCCGCCGCCGCAGGCCTTCGCGCACCCGTCCGTCCGGGCCCAGGTTGCGTCCGAGCAGCCACGGGTGTGCCCCGTATCCCAGGCGCTTCAGGTAGCGCCGCAGGACCCGGGTCGAGTCGTCGGCGGCTGCGAAGCCCGGGAGCACGAGCACGGGGTGCCCATCCCCACGCGGCGCGCGGCGCAGCAGAGGGACGGAGGGCGGGAGGGTCAGACTCTCGAGGAAGGCGCGCGGTCCCTCCGCGAGGAAGAGCACGAGCGGCGGCCGGGACTCGGGCATCTCTGCTCCTTCTAGCGGCTAGCCGCCCGCCCCAGCGGACGTCACGCCCGCGTAGATCGACTTGCGCGGCGCCGCGAAGAGCTTGCGGACGGCGGGCTCGAAGTGCTCCAGGGGGAGCGTGTCGTAGTCGGGGTCGAAGCTGTTCTGGTCGTACTTCTCGCAGAACTCGACGCAGTCGCGCCACCACTCGTGATCGCGGAAGCGATCGCGCATGTCCCGGTCGAGGCCAAGGTGGTGGAAGAAGTAGTAGCCCTGGAAGATCGCGTGCTGCTTCACGATCCAGAGATTCTTCTCGCCGACGAAGGGCTCGAGGATCGCCGCGGCCAGGTCCGAGTGGTTCGCCGAAGCGAGCGTGTCCCCGATGTCGTGGAGAAGCGCGCAGACCACGTACTCGTCGTCGCGCCCGTCGCGCTCCGCCCGAGTCGCCGTCTGCAGGCTGTGGGTCAACCGGTCCACGGCATAGCCGCCGGTGTCGCCTTCGAGGAGCCGCACGTGGGTTAGGACCCGGTCGGGAAGGCCAGAGAAGAACTCGAGGCTGTGCCGGCCGATCAGCTGGTAGTCCTCGCGGCTCGCGTCGCGCATGGCCGTGAAGGTCGTCTGCTTGGGGTCGCTCATGTTCGTAGTATAGTGGACCCATGGCCCGGACCGAGTCCGTCGAAGAGACTCGCGCGGCCCGCAAGCACGCGGTCGCGCTGGGGTATCGGATCCTGGCGGCCCAGCGCTGGGGCGACCTGGGCGACGGCCACATCAGCGCCCGCGACCCCGAGCACAGCGACTGCTTCTGGACCCTGCGCTACGGGCCCTCGTACCACGCAGTCCGCGTCTCGGACCTGGTGCTGGTCGGCCCCCACGGCGAGCTGGTGGAGGGCGAGGGCGTCATCAACATCGCCGCCTACTACATCCACCACCCGATCCTGATGGCGCGGCCGGACGCGGTGAGTGCCACACACATCCACACCGGATGGGGGACCCCCTTCTCCGCGGAGGTGCGCCCCATCGAGCCGATCACCCAGGAGGCGTGCATCTTCTTCGAGGATCACGCGATCTTCGACGACGAGGAGGTGCAGATCCAGAGCCTGGAGGGCGGCGTGAGGATCGCCGCCGCGCTGGGCTCGAATCGCGCCGTCATCCTGCGCAACCACGGGCTGCTCACCGTCGGCGACTGCGTGGAGGAGTCCGTTGGCCTCTTCGTGAAGATGGAGCGCGTCGCCGAGGCCCACATGAAGGCCCGCAACGCGGTGCCGATCTCACCCGAGGCGGCACGCCACGCCAAGGCGGATCTGGTCAAGGTCGGCGCCGGGCGCGTGGGCTTCTGGTCGCTCGTCGCCCGACACATCGAGGATCCGTCGGTCGTCGACGCCTAGCCCGGCAGGCGCCCGCCTTCGTTCGGCTTCGCCTCACTGCGCGTCGGCCGACTCTTGAGTCGGCCTCCTAGCCCCCCGGTTCTATCGCTCTTCCAGCAGCGTGGCCGCCGCGCGCACGCCGGAGACCACCGCGTCTCCCAGCGCAATCCCGTCCAGGTGAGCACCCGCGAGGGCGAGGCCCGTGCTCGGCGGGATGCGCCGCCGCACCTCGGCGACCCTCTGCACGTGGTCGGTCCCGGGCTGGGGGATGGCGCGGGGCCAGCGGTGGATGCGCACGGTCTCGGGCTCGTGGCGCAGGCCGAGCACCCGGTCCAGGTCGAGGCGCACGCGCTTCTCGAGCTCGTCATCCGGGAGGTCGAA
>JAPUKG010000161.1 GCA_027295775.1 Pseudomonadota bacterium | reverse complement strand
TCGTGCGCCCTCGCTGGGTCGCACGACCAAGGCGGGAACGGACGTTCACGCCGAGGGCGTTGCGGGTACTTCACGAGAGAGGCCTGGGGCAGCAATCGGGTTCGCGGATTGGCGACTCCACCACCCGAACTCGTGGCAAGGGGGCTACCGCGGCGGCTGGTCTCGATTGGGAAGGCCGGTAGCGCGTGGAGAACTGAGCGACCCCGAGACGGCACCGTGCGGCAACCGGGTCGCAAGCGGCGCAGCTCACCCGCCTGTGACAAACTGTGACGCGCCACGGGCCTTCACGCCGAGGCCGGCGGAATTGATCAGGCACCGGCAGCCCACTCGCAAGACAGACCGCTCACTCGCAAAGTGAAGATCCTCCAGATCAGCGGCGACTGGAAGTGGACCGGCCCCGCCGAGCCCATGCTGCTGTTGCTGCGCGCGCTGCGCGAGCGCGGTCACGAGGTAGAGCTGGTCTGCCCGGCGGCGGCGACGGAGAGGGAGCGCAGCCTGGCGGGGGAAGCGCGGCGGGTCGGGGTCGTGCCGGTGCACACGCTTGCACCGGGCCGCGGCATCCGTCCCTGGCGCGACACGCCGGACGCCCGGTGGCTCCGAACCTGGGTGGAAGGCGAGGGCATCGAGATCGTACACGTGTGGCACTCGCGCGATCACGCCCTGGCGCTGCGCGCGACGTCGCGGCGCCGGCGCGCGGGCACCGCTTCGCTGGTCCGCTCCCACCCGGGCGCCTCGACGATCGCCGCTACGCCGTGGAATCGCTGGTTCTTCGGACCCGGCTGCGACGGCCTGCTGTGCGTCAGCCCGGAGAGCGCGCGTCGGAACGCGCGCCTGCGCGGCGGTCGGCCCGTGGCCGGCTGCCTCGGCACCGCCGACCCAGACCGCTTCCCGGCCCTCGGGCCCGCGCCCGGCTCGGGCGCCGCCGCCCGCGCCGCCCTGGGCCTCGGTCCCGACCAGCTGGTGATCGGCATCGCGGCGCGCGTGCAGCGCCACCGCCGCTTCGACCTCCTGTTCGAGGCCATGGCGGAGCTGGCGCGACAACGGCCCGACGCTCGCCTCCTGGTGATGGGTCGCGGCACGCACTTCGACGAGCTGGCCCGCCGTCCCGTGGAGCGCCTCGGACTGGGAGACCGGGTAATCCTGGCCGGCCACCGCAGCCTCGACTACCCGGCGCTGCTCGGCAGCCTCGACGTGTTCACCCTGCTGGTGCCGGGCTCGGACGGCACCTGCCGGGCGCTCCTCGAGGCGTCGCTGTGCGGAGTTCCCTCGGTGGCAACGCGCCGGGGGCCGCTCCCTGAGATCGTCCTCGACGGGGAGACCGGCTTGCTCGTCGACGAGCGCCCGGCCGATCTGGCGGCGGCCTGGCAACGGCTCCTCGACGACGCGCCCCTGCGCCGGAAGCTCGGCGCCGCCGCGCGCAGCCGCGCCGAGCGGCTCTTCGTTCCCGATCGCTTCGCCGCGGACGTGGAGCGTTTCTACGCTTCCGTGCTCGCCGCCCCTTCCTCGTCCGCCAGGCTCTCCGTAGAGAGCGAGACCAGTTCGCGGTAGAGACCGCCCCGGGCCATCAGCTGGTCGTGGCTGCCCTGCTGGGAGACCGCGCCGTCCTCCAGCACCACGATGCGGTCGGCGTTCCGGATGGTCGAGAGCCGGTGGGCGATCACGAAGATCGTGCGCTGTCCGCGCAGCGCGTCGATGGCGTCCTGCACCGTGCGCTCGGTCTTCGCGTCGAGGGCGCTGGTGGCCTCGTCGAAGACCAGGATCGCCGGGTTCTTCAGGATGGCCCGGGCGATGGTGATGCGCTGCCGCTGCCCGCCCGAGAGCCGGAGCCCGAACTCGCCCACCTCGGTGGCGTAGCCCTCGGGGAGTTGATCCACGAACTCGTCCACGTGGGCCACCCGGCACGCCGCCAGAAACTCGTCGTCTCCCGCGTCGTCGCGCCCGTAGCGGACGTTCTCCTCGATGGTGACGTCGAACAGGAAGGGCTCCTGGGTCACCACTGCCACGTGGTCGAGCAGCGACTCCCGGGCAATGCGGCGCACGTCGGTGCCGTCGACCTCGATGGACCCCGAGTCGGGGTCGTGGAAGCGCAGGAGCAGGTCGACGAGGGTCGTCTTGCCGGTCCCCGTCCGGCCGACCAGCGCCACCACCTCTCCCGCCTTCACCTCCAGCGAGACGTCCCGCAGCACCGGCTCGCGCCCGTACGAGAAGCTCACGTGATCGAAGCGGATCGAGTGCGAGACCCCGTCGATGCGCACCGCGTCCGGCGGGTCCGCCCGCTCCTCTTCGAGGTCCAGGACCTCGAAGAATCGCTCGGCCGAGGCCAGGGACTCCATCAGCTCGCCCCAGCCGCGGGTCAGTGTCTTGATCGGCTTGTACACGGTGGTGAGGATGCCGGCGAAGGCCGCGAGATCTCCGGCGGAGAGCCCCCAGCTCCGTCCCAGCACCAGCAGCGCTCCCAGCATGAGGACGCCGATGCTGATGCCGTTGTTCGTCATCTCGGTCAAGCTGCGCGCGAGCACCTTGGTGCGGACCACCTTCATGGAGCGCTTGAAGTAGCGCCGGGTCTCGCGGCGGAAGGCCTCGGTCTCGACGCCCTCACCCCGGAAGGCCTTGATCACCTTGATGCCCGTGAGGATGTTGAGCAGGCGCTGGGTCACCTCGCCGAGCTGCTCCTGGCGGCGCGTCGCCGAGCGCCGGATCTTGTCCGCGAAGTACCAGAGAACGCCGATGGTGGTCGGGGCGGCGACGAGAGTGACGAGCGAGAGCTGCCACGACAGCAGGTAGAGGGTGGTGAGGCCGATGGTCACCATGATGATGGCCTGCAGGAACTCCATGAAGACGAGGTTGAGCGCCTTGTTCGCCCGGTCCGTGTCGAGCAGCAGGCGGGTCATGGTGTCGCCGGAGCGCGCTGCGTAGTGGAAGGAGAGGGGCAGGCGCAGCAGCTTGGCGGCCAGCTCCTGCTTGATGTCGACGTTGATTCGTTTGAGGACGTAATTGGTCGTGTAGGCGCGTCCGTAGATCGCGATGGGGATGGCCACCACGATCAGGATCCCGACCAGTATGATGGTGCGGAAGACCGCGAGGGCAGTGGCCCTCACCTCTGCGGCCTCGCTCGACGCGCCATCGGCGGAAGCCGGCTCGCCCGGGGGCGAAGCCGCGGGCTCGCCCGCGTTCCAGAGATCCGAGAAGGTGATGGGGGGCGCGTCGCTCCGGTTCGCCTCGTAGGGCAGGAGCACGTCATCCAGGAGCGGCTTCATCAGGTAGACCTGGCCGAAGCGGCCCCCCGCGAAGAGCAGGGAGAAGAGGAGCGCCAGCCCGAGCAGCGGAATGTAGGGCTTCGCGTAGTGGGCGATGCGGCCGATGTGGGCGAGGTTCGATGCGGGGTTCAAGTGGGCTCCCCTCCCGGAAGCGGGTCCTGGCGCGGAAGCGAGTCCTAGCGAAGCGCTGCCGCGATCGCGTCTCCTCCGCGCCAGCCGAGCAGCAGGTCCCCCTCCAGACCGAGGCTCGCGACCGAAGGCCGGTCGAGACGGTACACCGGAGGGCGCGTACTCACCCGCAGATCGCTCTCCCCGGGCCATCCGGTCCCCGGGCTCGGGTCCTCCAGCCACCCATCGTCGTCCCAGCGGGGGATCTGAACGGGTCGCCGGGTCACGGCGCCCTCGGAGAACGGGAGCAGCTCCAGCACCCGCTGGAAGATCGCCTTCTGCACCGCCGCGGGGTCGGCGTCCGCCGGCGCCACCGCTCGTGCCACCCAGTCCGAGAGCTCGGGCTCCTGACGGTTGGTGAACGACGACAGGGTGAGCGGGCTTCTCCCCGGGCCGTCCAGCACGATCACCCGTGGCGCCATCGCCTCGGGCAGGACCGAGCGCTGCACGCGGAGGTGGACGGCCACCCACCGGCGACAGTGGCGTGGCTCTGGGCGCGCGCACAGGAAATCCGGCCGCTCGTCGGGGTCCAGCACCGCCGCCAGCGCCGACGCGGGTGCGGCGATCACCAGGAGCCGTCCCAGCCACAGGTCCCGGGAGTCGCCGGGCACGATGCCGGGCAGACCGTCCGCTGTGACCAGGGAGAAGTCGCCGGACAGGGTGCGGAACTCGCCGTACAGGGATTCGACCCGTCGGCGCAGCAGGCCGCTCAGCCAGGGCGGACCGTCGACGAAGCCGGCCCCGCCGGAGAGCGGCGTGCCCAACAGCCGGGCGCGGGCCTCGGGCGGGGGCGGGTCGGAAGCCAGGTTCGAGAGGGCGCGCACCTGGGCGTCGAGAACCGGGGCCAGGGCTGCGGGCGGCGACGCGGCCTGGTCCGGAAGTCCGCGCGCACGGGTGTTCGCCGGCGGGGTTCGCACCAGCGCCCGCAGCGGATCGCGTGTGCGAGCGCGGCCCATCCGCACCACCGGCGAGCGGAGCAGCACCTCCCGCTCGGCTTCGGCGGCCTCGACCAGCGTGCGCACCAGGGCCCGCGCCTCGTCGGGCACGGCCAGACCCCAGGCCACCAGTTCGTCGGCGGTGAGGTCGCCCTCGCCCAGGTCGGCGCGCAGGTCGGGGCCGACCATCTGGTACGCGATCGGCGTGGGCACCACCCGGCGCCGGTCGATCAGCGGCAGGGTGAGCTCGCGCATGCAGGCGTCGAGCACGCCCGCGT
This sequence comes from Pseudomonadota bacterium, assembly GCA_027295775.1. Lineage (GTDB taxonomy): Bacteria > Myxococcota_A > UBA9160 > UBA9160 > UBA4427 > JAPUKG01. Next base: position 11,585 of record JAPUKG010000161.1, on the reverse strand, counting down.
CTCGAGCGCCCGCCAGGAAGAAGGGCTCCCGGAGTCCCTCGAAGGCCGTGGCCGCGGCTTCCTCCTGCACCACCAGCACCCGGTGCCCCGCCATGCCCAGCCGCGCTGCGGCAACCAGCCCCGCGATGCCGCTGCCAAGCACCACGGCGTCCCAGCGGCGTGCGCGGAGGTCCGCGCCGCTGGCGACCGAGACGAGCGAGGGCATCAGCTCGGCTCGGGGTCTCGGAACTCTCGCGACAGGTAGCCGGGGTCGAAGGCGAGGGCCGGGTCGTCCTGTGCCTTGCGCTCGACCTCGCCGATCACGTAGGCGCGCTCGCCCAGGCCTTGGAGGCGTTGCACCACGTCCTCGGCCTGGTCCCGGGGGACGGCCAGGATCATCCCGATCCCGCAATTGAAGACGCGCAGGAGCTCGCTCTCGGGCAGCTCCAGTTGCTTCTGGATCCAGCCAAAGACCCCGGGCCGCGGCCAGGCCTGGGGATCGATGAGCGCGCGCACGCCCTTGGGCAGCACGCGCGGCACGTTGCCGGAGAAGCCCCCACCCGTCACGTGGGCGATGGCGTTCACCGTGAAGTCGCGGGCCACGTTCAAGATGGGCTTCACGTAGATGCGGGTCGGTGCGAGCAGCGCGCTGGCGAGGCTCGTCTTGAGCCCCTCGGTCTCGCCGAACAGGTCCACCTTGCCCGCGCGCAGGCCCTCGGCCAACGCTTGGCGCACGAGGGAGTAGCCGTTGCTGTGGAAGCCGCTCGAGGCGAGGCCGATCAGCAGGTCCCCCTCGCCGACGGTCGAGCCGTCGATGATCCGATCCCGCTCCAGGACGCCGACCGCGAACCCGACCAGCTCGACCTCGCCCTCGTGGTAGACCCCCGGCATGGTGGCGGTTTCGCCGCCCAGCAGGGCGCAGCCGGCGCGCTTGCAGCCCTCCGCCAGTCCACGGAGCGTCTCGCTGGCCACGTCCTTCTCGAGCTTCGACATGGCCAGGTAGTCCAGGAACACGATCGGCTCGGCGCCCTGGACGACCAGGTCGTTCACCACCATCGCCACGCAGTCGATGCCGACCGTGTCGAAGCGGCCGATCTGCGCGGCGAGCTTGAGCTTGGTCCCCACCCCGTCGGCCGCCGCGACGAAGACGGGCGACTCGTAGCGGTCCGGCGCCTTGAAGATCCCGGCGAAGCCCCCGACCGCCGAGAGGACCTCGGGGCGATAAGTGCCGCGGGCGATCTCCACGATCTCTTCTACGAACGACTCGTCGTGGTCGAGGTCGACGCCGGCCCGGGCGTAGGAGGGCGCGGTGGGCTCGGGGGGCTTGCGGGAGCGACTCACCGACCAATGGGTAGCAGACTCGGCGCTCTGGCCGGATTCCTGCCAGCCCGTCGTCCACCCGTCATCCGAATGGAGATTGGGGCTCGTGCTATCGTCGACCGGTGAAGATCTCGGTGGTGATCCCGGCACTCGACGAGTCGGACCAGATCGCGGGAGCCGTCGAGAGCGCGGCGGGTCGGAAGGCCCCGACGAGCTCCATGGACGAGACCCCCACAGTCGGTGAGGACCGCGTCCTCGTCGGCACCGAGGTCGACGTCTGGGTGGTCGACGGCGGCAGCCGCGATGACACAGTGGAAAGAGCGAGGACACTCGGAGCGCGGGTCCTGTGCACGGAGCCGGGACGTGCGCGACAGCTCCAGGCCGGATTCGCCGCGTGCGACGGCGACATCGTGCTCTTCCTCCACGCCGATACCCGGCTTCCCCGCGGCTGGGCGGAGGCCGTTCGCCGGTCGCTGGCGGACGCCCGCACCATCGGCGGCGCCTTCCGGCTTCGCTTCGCCGACCGCCGGCGCCTTTCCCTGCGCGTCGTCGAATGGGGCGCCCGAGCGCGGGTGGCCCTGTTCGGCATGCCCTACGGCGACCAGGCGATCTTCGTGCGCCGGAGTGCGCTCGAGGCGCTGGGGGGCGTCCCCCAGTCTTCCTGGATGGAGGACCTGGACCTGGTGCGGGCGATGAAGCGGCGCGGCCGGCTCGCTTCGATCCGACTGCCCGCCACGACCTCGACGCGCCGGTACGAGGCCCGGGGCGTGTGGCCCACTGCGCTGCGCCACCTGATGGCGCTCGTGGCCTGGCGGCTCGGGCTCGACCGGGACCGCACCGCGGCCTGGGTGCGCCGGTGAGCGCGCCCGGCTCCGCCACCGGGTTGAAACGGTGAGCGCGCCCGCCATCGCCGTCGGCGCACGGCCTGGCGAGAGGGGGCCGATCGCGCACGCCCTGCGCCGGCTCTGGGGCTACATCCGCCGCAACCGGGCCTTCTACGCCGTCTGCGTGGGCCTGATCCTGGCCTACAACGCGGCCTTCGTGGCCGTGCCCATCCTGGTGGGTCGGGTGGTGGCCGCGGCGGAGACCGGGCTTCCGCGCGAGGTCGTCGGCAACCGCTCGCTCGTGCTGCTCGCCGTCGTGATCTTCGGCGCGGCCGTCCGGTACTTCTCGCGGACCATGGTCTTCAACGCGGCGCGCGAGGTGGAGTACGAGATCCGCAACGACCTGTTCGCGCAGCTGCAGCGGCTTCCCCAGTCCTTCTACTTCCAGTGGCGCACCGGCGACCTGATGAGCCGCTGCGTCAACGATCTCAATTCGGTGCGCCTGCTGCTCGGGATCGGCATCCTCAACGTGATCCAGACCCCGATCATGTTCCTGGGCGTCTTCGCGGTCATGTTCACCCTGAACCCCCAGCTGACTCTGCTGGTGCTCTCCCCCTATCCGCTCTTCGTGGTGATCGCTCGTGTCTTCGGCCGGCAGATGTACGGGCGCAGCATGGCCGTCCAGGTGGGACTCGCGGACCTGTCGAACCAGCTCCAGGAGTCGGTGGCCGGTATCGCTGTGGTCAAGGCCTACGCGATGGAGGAGCGGCAGCGTCGGGTCTTCGGCCAGGCAAACCAGGCGCTCTGGGCACGTCATCTGGGTCTCGTCCGGGTGATGGCGGCGATGCCCGCCATCACCGGCATGCTCCCGGCGGTGGCAATGGGGATGGTGCTGGGCTTCGGGGGCCCGCTGATCCAGGGCGGTCAGATGACTCTCGCGGTGTTCTTCACCTTCGCCATGTACATCTACCAGCTCACCTTCCCGACCTTCCTGATGGGCTGGGTCTTTGCGATCGTTCAGCGGGGCGCTGCCGCCATGCAGCGGCTCGACGAGATCCTCTCGGTCGAGCCCTCCATCGCCGACCGCGAGGACGTGGAGCCGGTGACGAGCCTGCGAGGCGAGATCGAGTTCCGGAACCTGTCCTTCTCCTACGACGCCTCCGCACGCGAGCCTGCGCTTCGCGACGTCAGTCTCCGGGTCCCCGCCGGCAGCACCCTGGGCGTGGTGGGGCCCGTGGGCTCGGGCAAGAGCAGTCTCGCGTCGGTAATCCCGCGGCTCTTCGAGGTCGACGACGGAATGGTCTTCCTCGACGGCGTGGACGTGAAGCGTATCCCGCTCCACACGTTGCGCTCCGCCATTGCGATGGTCCCGCAGGAGTCCTTCCTGTTCTCGATGTCGCTGGCAGACAACGTGGCCTACGGGCTGCCCGAGACCGACATGGCCGCGGTCGAGCGGGCCGCCGAGCGCGCCCAGCTACACAAGGACGTGGCGGATCTGCCCGCTGGCTACAGGACCCTGGTGGGCGAGCGCGGGGTGATGCTGTCCGGCGGTCAGCGACAGCGCACCGCGCTCGCCCGGGCACTGGCCCTGGATCCCAGCATCCTGATCCTGGACGACACCCTGGCCAGCGTCGACGCCGAGACCGAGGCGGCCATCCAGAGCCAGCTCGCCCGGGTGTTCGCGGGCCGCACCGTGGTGATCGTGGCCAGCCGCGTGAGCAGCGTGCAGGACTGCGACCAGATCGCCGTGCTCGACGCGGGACGCCTCGTCGAGCTGGGCACCCACGACCAGCTTCTGGCGGCGGGCGGCCTGTACGCGCGGCTGGCCCGGGAGCAGGAGCGCGAGCGCGTCCGTGCCGAGGAGCTCGATCACATCGGAGATGTGGCGTGAGCGAGCGCACAGCGGATTCCGGGGAGGCCCGGTGAGCGACTCGATCCGCGATCCGATCTACGAGGAGGAGGCCCTCGGCAAGGCCTACGACGCGCGGCTCCTGCGCCGGCTCTGGCACTACGTCGCCCCGTACCGCTGGCAGGTCATCCTCACCCTCGGACTGGTCGGCCCGCTCTTCGTGCTGGAGGTCGCTCCGGCCTGGATCATCAAGCACGGTCTCGAGATCGGGCTCGGCGAGGGCGGGGAGGGCGGCGCCTTCTCCGGTCCGCTGACGGCGCCGGACGGGGTCGGTCCCTTCGTCTGGCTGGCCGGGCTGTACCTGCTGGCGACCGTGCTCTCGGCCGGACTCCACTATGTGCACGGCGTGCTGATGGCCACCACCGGCCAGTCCGCCATGCGCGACCTGCGGAGCGAGGTCTTCGACCATATCCAGAAGCTCCACCTGGGCTTCTTCGACCGTTATCCCGTGGGTCGGCTGGTCACCCGCGCCACCAACGACGTCGAGAACGTGGCCGAGATGTTCTCGGCCGGGATCGTCGCCCTGGTGACGGACCTGGCCAAGATGGTCGGCTTCGCGGTGGTGCTCTTCCTGCTGAGCGCCAAGCTCGCCAGCTGGACCTTCGTTGTCGTTCCGGTGCTGGCGGTGGCCGCCATCATCTTCCGCCTGAAGGTCCGCGCGGCCTTCCGGATGGTGCGGGTGCGGATCGCGCGCATCAACGCGCACATCCAGGAGACCGTGACCGGCATGAAGGTCGTGCAGCTCTTCACACGCGAGGAGCGCAACCTGCGCGACTTCGACGAGATGAACGCGAGCCACCGGGACGCCTGGAAGATGTCGATCCGCTACGACGCGCTGCTGTTCTCGGCGGTCGAGGTGGCCCAGAACATGACCATCACGATCATCGTGTGGTACGGCACCGGAATCGCCGAGGCCGGCATCATCTACGTCTTCATCGACTGGATGCGGCGCTTCTTCATGCCGCTCCGGGATCTCTCGGCCAAGTACTCGGTGATGCAGTCCTCCATGGCCAGCAGCGAGCGCATCTTCCAGCTCTTCGACACCGAGCCCGCGGTGCGCGACCCGGAGACTCCGCGGCACGTTCCCCGCACCGCCTCGTCTGGCCGCGTCCAGTTCGAGGACGTGTGGTTCGCGTACCAGGGCGAAGACTGGATCCTGCGCGGCGTCAACTTCACCGTCGAGCCCGGCGAGAAGGTCGCCTTCGTGGGCGCTACCGGCGCCGGGAAGACCACGGTGATCAAGCTTCTGACCCGGCTCTACGACGTCAACCGGGGCCGCATCCGCGTGGACCGGGTGGACGTGCGCGAAATGACCCAGACGGACCTGCGGCAACGGGTGGCCACGGTGCTCCAGGACGTGGTGCTGTTCAGCGGGAGCATCGCCGACAACATCTCGCTCGGGCGCGACGACATCGACCGCGACCTCATCGTGCAGGCGGCCCGCTCGGTGCAAGCGCACTCCTTCATCGAGCGGCTTCCGGACGGCTACGAGACCGAGGTGCGCGAGCGGGCCAGCAACTTCTCGGCGGGCCAGCGCCAGCTGCTGTCCTTCGCCCGGGCGCTCGCCCACGGCGCCGACGTGCTCGTGCTCGACGAGGCCACCAGCTCCATCGACTCCCAGACCGAGGCGCTCGTGCAGCGGGGCATCCACGTGCTGATGGAGAACCAGACCTCCATCGCGATCGCCCACCGGCTCTCCACCATCCAGGACGTGGACCGGATCTACGTGCTCCACGCCGGCCAGATCGTGGAGCAGGGGAGCCACGCCGAGCTGCTGGCTCGGCGCGGGGTGTACGAGAAGCTCTACCGACTCCAGTACCAGGACCAGGCGGCGCCGGTGGCGGCGGCCGGGGCGGGGTCCTGACCGGCCGCCGGCGAAGCTACCGCCCGTCGATCAGGATCGGCCGCGCCGGGCGCTCGCCGGGCGGGTCCGGCGGGTCGGGGGGATCCGGCGGGTTCGGCGGACCGGTGTGGATCGGGCCGATGTACTCGGTAGCCGCCACGACGTGGTCCCACTGGAGCTCCGCGTCTCCATCGGCGAACAGCAGCAGCCACACGAAGTTGTTGCGGAGCGCAGCGTCGTTGCGCCACTGAAAGCCCGGGAAGGGGGCCCGTTCGGGTCGGGCGTCCAGACCGCCGGTCCCGTCTGGACGACGTTGGGGAAGCCCGGCCCCAGGTGCGCGACCTGCTGGCCGTCGACCCAGGCCGCCAGCTCGCCGTTCGAGGACCCGACCGGGTCGTTCATCTTCACCATCACCTCGAAGCACATCCACTCGCCCAGGCGCACGCGCAAGCTCGGGTCCTGGATGAAGCTGTTGCCCCAGTACTGCCCCGGACCGAACCCAGTCATGCCCATGTAGTAGCTGTAGAAGTCGAGCCGGTTCTGGGCGTCGATGGGCTCGAAGCCCACGGTGAAGCGCTCGTTGCCCAGCGGCCGCTCGCCAGAGCCGCCCTGGGGATAGGGGGTGGCCGGGTTGTATCCACCCAGCCAGGGACCGGCGTGGTGGTACGCGCCGCCCATGTAGCGCACGTAGGCGCGCAGGTAGAGGGTGTCTGGAGTGGACGCGAGGCGCGTGTACAGGTGCGCGCTGGTGTTGTTGCCGGACGCGGTCACCCGCAGCGCGCGGCTCCCGGCGCTGCCGCTGGGAACCCCGGACGTGAACGACATGCCGTCCGCGTTCAGCACCTGGTCCCAGCGGTTCGAGAGGTCGGAGACGCTGCCGGCCTCGAAGTCCTCGTACAGGATCACGCGCGGGTCCTGGTCAAGGCCCGCGTCGCCGGGGTAGCCCGCGGCGATCTGGGCGCCGGCTTCCGGGGCGGGTGCCAGCGTTGCCACGGCCGCCGCCAGAACCGGGACCAGCAGGGTCCGAGAGATGCGCATGCGTGGAGTCCCCCCTGAGACGCCCACCCTATCGGACTCCCGGCCCGTGTCACTGTGACCGTCGCCACAGCCCACCGGAGCCGCTTCTTGGCCAGAATCGAGGCGAACTCACCCCGCTTCCAAGCTTGCCGAAGGCCCCAAAGGGGGGTACCAAGGGGTTCCCCCAGAAAGACCTGAGCCGGGGGGCGTTTCGCCCCGAAGCTCGCATCCCCGTAGTCGTGGGCCCGCTGATCGGACGGTGACAGGGCTTCCTCCGAGTTGGTCGCGCTCCCTCCCCCGGAGCTGGCCGAGCGAGGGGTTGGGTGCGGATCAAGTCACTTCAGCTTCACGGTTTCAAATCCTTCGTCGACCGGACGTCGTTCGTCTTCCAGGACGGCGTCACCGCTGTCGTGGGACCCAACGGCTGCGGCAAGTCCAACGTGGTGGACGCCGTGCGCTGGGTGATGGGCGAGCAATCGCCCCGGCGGCTGCGCGGCAAGGGCATGGACGATGTCATCTTCCAGGGCTCGGACGCGCGCCCGCCGATCGGCATGGCGGAGGTGGTGCTCACCTTCGACAACAGCGACGGCAAGGCACCGGCGCCGTTCGCGCTGTACAGCGAGATCCAGATCGCGCGCCGGCTCTACCGCTCGGGCGAGTCCGAGTATCTGATCAACCGCACCCCGTGCCGGCTCCGCGACGTGCTGGATTTCTTCCGGGACACGGGGATCGGGGCCAAGGGCTACACGATCGTCGAGCAGGGTCGGATCGCCGAGATCGTCTCGGCCAAGCCCGAGGAGCGGCGCATCCTGATCGAGGAGGCGGCCGGCATCAGCAAGTACAAGGCGCGTCGCCGCGAGGCCGAGGGCAAGATCGCCTCCACCGAGGGAAACCTGGTGCGCGTGGACGACGTGCTCGGGGAGATCCGGCGTCAGATCTCCACCCTGGAGCGCCAGGCTCGCAAGGCGGCGCGCTACAAGCGCCTCCAGGAGCGGCTTCGGATGCTCGAGCTCTCCCTGGCCGCCGACGAGCGGCGCGAGCTTCTGGGCGAGTCTGACGGTGCCGGCGGGCGCCTGCGCGCGCTGCGCGACAAGGTCACCGCCCTCGAGACCCGCGTCTCGGAGCGCGATCTCTTCGTCGAGGAGCGCAAGATCTCCCTGGTCGAGTCGGAGAAGGCGGTGGCCCAGGGCGCCGAGCGCCTCTACGCGCTGCGCAGCGAGATCCGCGACCTCGAGGGCCGTGTCGAGCTGGGTCGGCGCGAACGCGAGGGCCTGGGCGAGAGCAACACCGGGCGCCGCGAAGAGCTGGCGCAGCTCCGAGAGCAGCTCGAGCGCGCGCGCGACGAGGCCAGCCGCGCCGGTGAGGAGCTCGAGCGGATCGAGGCGACCGTGCGCGGCGAGGCCGAGTCGATCAACGGCGCCACGTCGGAGGCGGGGAAGGCCGCCGAGGCGCTGCGCGCTCTCGAGCGGGAGCGCGAGCAGTCGAACGAGGCCTTCGTGGAGGTGCTGACCCGGACTGCGCGCAGCGAGGATCGCACGGCCGCAGTCGAGGATCGCCGGGCCGAGATCGATCAGCGCGCGCGCAGCGCCGATCGCGACCTGGAAGTGCACCAGTCCGAGGCGGTCCAGGCCGAAGGCGATCAGCGCACTCTCGAGGAGGGGCTGCGCAACCTGCTCGCCGATCGCGACCGGCTCCAGGATCAGCTGATCAAGGCGCTGAACCATCACGAGCGGGCGGTCCAGCAGGGCGCGGAGTCCGCGCACCGGCTGCGCGGGCTGCGCGAGCGGCACGAGGCCCGCAAGGCCCGGCTGGATTCCCTGCGCGAGGTGATCGAGCGCCGGGAGGACATGGGCGCCGCCACCCGACATCTGCTCGAGGGCGGCGACGAGGTGGTGCGACGCTACGGCGTGCGCGGTCTGGTGCGCGATCTCCTGGAGGTGGACCCCGAGGTGGAGACCGCGGTCGAGGCCGTCCTGGCGGAGCGCGCCGAGGCCCTGGTGGTCGAGCGCATGGAAGGGGCGGTGGACGCCCTCGAGGCGCTGCGCGACGCCGACGTCGGACGCGGCGTCTTCCTGGTGGAGCCTCCGCCCGCCTCGGTCCCGGTGGGCATCGTTCCCCTGGGCGAGCCCCTGCTCGACCGGGTGCGGCCCCGCCCGGGCTTCGAAGGCGTGGCGCGCGCCCTGCTCGGCGGCGTCAACCTGGTGCCGACCCTGGCCGAGGCGCTGCGCACCTACGGCGGGGGCCGGCTGCCGGCGGTATTCGTGACGCCGGCGGGCGACGTCCTGCATCCAGACGGCGTGGTGCGGGGCGGTGGCGGTGCCGAGAAGTCGGGCTCCCTCGGCCGGGTGCGGGAGGTCCGGGAGCTCGAGGCGGAGGTCGTGGCCCGGACCGCCGAGCTCGACGAGTTCGAGACCCGGAACCGGCAGGCCGAGTCCGAGCTCGCGCAGGCCAACGAGCAGCTCGACAATCTCCGCAACCGCCACCACACGGCGGCCCTGGCCGTGGCCAACCACGAGAAGGATCTCGAGCGGACTCGCGAGCGCGTGAAGGCCCTGGGCGAGGTCCAGGAGGGACGCGTCGCCGAGCGCTCCGAGCTGCTGGCCGAGTCCGAGTCCCTGGTCCAGGAGCGCGAGCGCCTCGACACGCTCCTGCGCGACGCCCGCACCGAGCGAGCCAGCCGCCAGCGCGACCTCGACGCGCTCGGGCTTCGCATCCACGCGGCGGCGCGTGAGTCCCAGCGGCTCGAGAGCCGGCTGATCGAGCTGCGCGTGGCCCACGACGCCCGCGTCGAGAACCGGAACCGCCTGGCCGAGACCGCCGGGCGCGCGGCGGGTAGCCTGGGGGACACGACGGCGTGGATCTCGCGGCGCGAGCAGGAGATCGCGGCGGCGGACACCCGGCGCGAAGAGCTGCTCTCCCAGATCCAGGAGGCCGAGTCCGGCCTGTCGGGCAAGCTCGAGGAGGAGGAGACCGCTCGGGTGGGCGGGGAGCAGAGGCGCCACGAGTACGACCGCCAGGCCGAATCGGTGCGCGAGATCGAGAACGAGGTGCGCGAGCTGCGCACCGAGCTGGGCGCGCGGCGAGAGGAGGCGTCGGGCGCCGAGCTCTCGGTGCGCGAGAGCGAGCTCCATCTGCGCCACCTGGACGAGGCAATTCGCGAGAAGTGGCAGGTGGATCTGGCCACCTGGACGCCGCCCGACCCCGACGCGGTAGCCATGGCGGACCCGACGGCGCTGGCTCTGCCCGAGCTGGAAGACGAGACCGGCGAGGCCAGCGCGGCAGGGGAGAGCGAGGACGCCGAGGCGACCACCGATGCCGCGTCGGTGCTGCGCGAGGCGCGGGCCAACGCGGAGCTGACCCGCCTCTCGCGAGAGGAGCGCGAGCGCCATCTCCGGGAAGCCCGCGACAAGATCCAGTCGCTGGGCGACGTCAACCTGGGCGCCATCGAGGAGCACGAGGAGCTCGCCGAGCGGGCCCGCTTCCTGGGCGAGCAGAAGGCGGACCTGGAGAGCACGATCCGCACCCTGCGCGAGGCGATTGCCCGCATCAACCGCACCGGACGGCGCCGCTTCCGGGAGACCTTCGAGGAGATCAGCAAGCGCTTCTCGGAGAACTTTCCGCGCATGTTCGGCGGCGGGAAGGGCAGCCTCATGCTCACGGACCACGAGGACGTTCTCGAGGCGGGCATCGACATCATGGCCCAGCCGCCGGGCAAGCGGCTCCAGAACGTGAACCTGCTCTCGGGCGGGGAGAAGACCATGACCGCCATCGCGCTCCTGGTCGCCGTCTTCCAGGTGCGGCCCTCGCCCTTCTTCCTGCTGGACGAGGTGGACGCGGCGCTGGACGACGCCAACGTGGGACGCTTCAACCAGCTCGTGACCGAGCTCGCGGTGACGTCCCAGTTCTTGATCATCACCCACAACAAGCGCACCATCGAGGTGGCCGACGTGCTCTACGGCGTGACCATGGAGCAGAAGGGCGTGAGCAAGCTCGTGGCCGTGGAGCTCCACTAGCCCCCGTCCTATCCTGGGTCCGCCATGATCGATCCCGGTCTCCTCCTCCTGTTCGGCCTGGTGGTGTCGCCGCTGGTGGGCGCTGCTCTGGTCGAGCTCGTCCGCTCGGCGCTGACCCGCAGCGCCGGGCCGGCAGAGCCGACGCCCGCACCAGCCGAGGCCGCCGAGCAACGCGAGCGCAAGCCGGAGGCGAAGCCCGCGCCCGCGCCAAAGGCCCCGCCGCGGGCGAGCCTGCGCGCCCGGCTCAGCCGGACCCAGGACGCGCTGGTCGGTCGCCTGAGCACCCTGGTCGGCGGACGCACCGTCGACGCGGAGCTGCTCGACGAGCTCGAGGAGCTGCTGTTCACCGCGGACCTGGGCGTCCAGACCGCGAAAGGCCTGCTCGAGACGGTGAGGAAGGAGACCTCCGGCAAGGACGCCGCGTCGGTGCGGCGCGTGCTGGCGGACGCCATCTTCGAGAAGCTCGCGCGGGTCGAGCCGGACTCCACCCTGGAGACCCGGGGCCGGCCCCACGTCATCCTGGTGCTCGGGGTGAAGGGCTCGGGCAAGACCACCACCATCGGCAAGCTCGCCGGCCGCTACCGGGAGGCCGGCAAGAAGGTCCTGCTCGGCGCGGGCGACACCTTTCGCGCGGCCGCCATCGAGCAGCTCCAGGTCTGGGGGGAACGGGTGGGCTGCGA
>JAPUKG010000160.1 GCA_027295775.1 Pseudomonadota bacterium | reverse complement strand
GCGATCACGTCCTCGAGGCCGGCGTCGAGGACCAGCTTCCGGAGGATGCCCTCGGCGGTGGGCGATCGGCAGATGTTGCCGAGACAGACGAAGCAGACGCGCACGACGTCCATGGCCATGAGCGCCGGATGCTAACCCGATCTCAGTCGTGGTGCCGCGGCGGGCCGTCGGCGATGCGCGCGGCCATATTGCGGATCATGCGCACCGCGATGGACGAGTTGCAGGTAACCAGCTGCTCGAGCTCCGCCTCGTTGAAGATGCACGTCCAGACCGGGCCGTCCGCACGCAGGGTCACCTCGCGCGGCGCCCCGGTGAGCGTGGAGATGGCCCCCAGGAGCGAGCCCTCCCGGGTCTCCACGTCGAGCAGCCTGCCGTCCTTCTCCACCCGCACCCGGCCCTGGAGCAGCAGCAGGGTGTGATGCGCCTGCTCGCCCCGACTGGACAGGACCTCGCCGTCCTCGAACTTCGCGAAGTAGCGGTCGAAGCCCGGCGTGCGGCAGACCGAGGACCAGAGCGGATCCACCAGCGAGTCGATCACGGCGCGCACCGCGGCGGGATCAGCGTGGTCCCGGCGGGTGGCGGCCACGGTCTGGGAGTCGAGGCCAAAGCCCCGGGCGATGGCGCGCACCCGGGCCAGCACCTCGGCACCGCCGCCGGGTCGGCGCTGGGGATCGATGTAGAGCAGGCCCATCACCAGCTCCTCCAGCGGCGGCGGGCAGTTGAGGCGCACGTCCGAGAGGGACGGCAGGCCGAAGACGTTGCCGTCCTGCTTGGTTCGCAGCACGTCCTGGCGCTTGTTGAGGTCGATCCCGGTGTACACGGCCCAGGCGGTGGCGCCCACGCCCCAGAGATCCGTGCGCAGGTCGTAGGACTGGACGGTCTTGCTGGCCTGCTCGGGCGCGCGGTAGCCATGCGTGCCGAGGGCGATCGCGAGCAGGCCCTGGTGCAGCAGGCCCTTGGACATACGCGACGCCTGGGAGACGCCGAAGTCGGTCAGCACGAAGCCGCCGTTGCCGTCCAGCAGGACGTTCGAGGGCTTCACGTCCAGGTGCAGGATCGACGCGCGGTGGGCCGCCGACAACGCGGAGATCAGATCCGAGATCAGTCGCCAGACCTGCTCGTCCTCGAGCTGCCCGAGGAACGGCCAGTTGTCCGCGAGGCTGCCGGCGGGGAAGTACTCGAGCACGACGAAGGCCAGGTCGCCGTCCAGACTCCAGTCGTACAGGTTCGGGATGCGGTCGTGCTGGATCGCGAGCAGTGCCGACAGCTCGCGTTTCATCGAGTTGCCAGCGTGGCGGTCGCCCGCCCGGCCCAGGACCTTGATGGCGACCTGCGGCGGCGGCGCGTCCGTGCGGTCGCTGGTGGCGTCGAGGCAGTCGGCCAGGAAGACCGAGCCGAAGCCGCCGCGGCCCAGGCGGCGCTCGATGCGATAGCGAAAGCGCCCGCGCAGCTGGTCTCCGGCGACGAGCGCGAGGGTGTCGGGCGGCGCGGGAGCGGTCCGGGAGGACCCCGTGGCGCCGGGTCCGACCGACTCGGTCTGCGATCCCGGATCCTCGCTGAAGTGCTGGCTCATGCGGCCTCGACCCCACCCTCCTATCGGCGGGCCGGAAGCCGGGCTAGAGGAGGCGGCCCCGAAGCCGGGCGAGAGGCCGGGAGCGCCTACGCTTCACGGGCCTGGCGGCGCCGGTCGCGGAAGCGGCGGCCCCCGAGCCACAGCCCCAGGACGCCGAATCCGGCGCAGGCGGAGAGGTAGAGGATCAGGTCGTCGCCGGAGTCCCCCATCCGGAAGCCGTACCAGCCGGCGGCGGCCAGCAGTCCGGCGGGCGACACCCAGAGTGGCTCCGCGCCGCCCAAGCGACGGAAGCCCGTGTAGGCCCCGATGGCGGCGAGCGCGGCCAGCACCGCGCTGGTCTCCCGGTCGAAGGCCGCGTTCTCGACATTGAAGGGGTCCTGGCTGATGAAGCCGTCGTAGGCGAACCAGAGCGACATGCCCGCCAGCAGAGCCGCCGGTAGCAGCGGATGACCGCGCTTCTCGCGCAGCTCCGCCCAGCCCTCCACGCTGAAGAAGAGCGCGAAGTAGAGCATTACTCGCAGACCGAAGCGGTTGAAGCCCAGGTGCTCCAGCATGTCGGGATCCCGATTGAGGTACGCGTCGTACCCGAACCAGGCGCAGAAGGCGATCAACAGCACCGGCAGGAAGAGGGGATGATCGAACGGGGTCGGCGGCGGACCCGGCTCGGCGGCTTCATCCGTTGCAGTTTCCTCGCGATCATCGGCCTCGGACATGCCGGCACGATAGCGTTCCGCCGGTGGTAAGGTTAGGGAAACCGCACCGTTCCGTGGAGGCGGACATGAAGGCTTCAGACCTCTTCGTCAAGGCGCTGGAGGCAGAAGGCGTCCGGCGGATCTTCGGCGTTCCGGGCGAGGAGAACGCCGATTTCATGATGTCACTCGAGGACTCGTCCATCGACTTCGTGCTCTGCCGCCACGAGCAGAGCGCGGCGTTCATGGCCGATGTCCACGGGCGGCTGACCGGGGAGGCCGGGGTGTGCCTGGGCACCCTTGGACCGGGCGCCGCCAACCTGGTGACGGGCGTCGCCGATGCGAACATGGACCGGGCGCCGTTGGTGGTGCTGACGGGCCAGGCCGACAGCCGCCGCCAGCACAAGGAGAGCCACCAGAACATGGACGTGGTGGGCATGTTCCGTCCCGTCACGAAGTGGGCCTGGTCCCTGGTCAACCCGGACAACATCCCCGAGGTGGTGCGAAAGGCCTTCAAGCTGGCCACCACCGAGAAGCCCGGCGCGTGTCACATCGAGCTCCCCGAAGACATCGCAAAGATGGACGCCACCACCCTGCCGATCCTGCCCGAGCGGGTGCGCCGGCCCGTCCCCGATGACAAGATCGTGAACCGGGCCATGGATGTGATCCGCGCGGCGCAGCGGCCGGTGATCCTGGCGGGCAACGGCACCGTCCGCCGGCGCGCCAGCAAGCAGCTGCGCCGGTTCGTCGAGGCCACGGGCATCGGCGTGGTCAGCACCTTCATGGCCAAGGGCTGCGTCGACCGCAACGATCCGCGCAGTCTCTTCACCATCGGGCTCCAGGCCAAGGACTACGTGAGCTTCGCCATCGACGACGCGGACGTGGTGATCTGCCTCGGTTACGACATGGTCGAGTACCACCCGAAGCTCTGGAACCCGAACGCGGACAAGCGAATCATCCACATCGACTTCCTGCCGGCCGAGGTCGACCACTTCTACCCGGTCGAGGTCGAGGTGGTCGGCGACCTGGCCCACACGCTGTGGATGCTGAACCAGCGCACCGAGTGGCTGGGGAACGCCCCGCTGAAGGAGCTCCCGCAGCAGGCCATCGTGCGCCAGCAGATGCTCGAGGACTTCGCCGCCCACGCGGCGGACGACACCGAGGGCACGATCCGCCCGCAGAAGGCGCTCTGGGACGTGCGCGAGGTGATGGGAGCCGAAGACATCCTGCTCTCCGACGTGGGTGCACACAAGATGTGGATCGCGCGCTACTACCAGTGCGAGGAGCCGAACACCTGCCTCATCTCGAACGGCTTCTGCTCCATGGGCTTCGCCCTGCCGGGCGCCATCGGCGCGAAGCTGGTGCACCCGGACCGCGAGGTGCTGGCGATCTGCGGCGACGGCGGCTTCCTGATGAACGTGC
Organism: Pseudomonadota bacterium; assembly: GCA_027295775.1. GTDB lineage: Bacteria > Myxococcota_A > UBA9160 > UBA9160 > UBA4427 > JAPUKG01. The sequence goes on along the minus strand of JAPUKG010000160.1, from coordinate 13,023 downwards.
ACGAGATGGAGACGGCCAAGCGCCTCGGCACCAAGATCGTGGTGATGGTGTGGGAGGACCACGAATACGGGCTGATCTCCTGGAAGCAGGACACCGAGTTCGGCAAGCACACCTCGCTGTCTTTCGAGAACCCGGACTTCATGAAGCTGGCCGACGCGTTCGGCTGGGAGGGCATCCGCTGCGATCGCTCGCGGGACCTGCGCGGTGCCCTCGAGAAGGCCTTCGCCGCCAACCGGCCCGCACTCCTGGTGATCCCCATCGACTACCGCGAGAACCTCCTGCTGACAGAGCGACTGGGCAACATCGTCTGTCCGATCTGAGGAGCCCCGCGATGCTTCGCGATCACTATCCCTACTACCTGGCGAATCGTCCCGTGACGCCGAATCGGGATCTCGAGGTCCTGAACAAATACACGGGCGAGGTGGCCACCCGCGTGGCGCTGGCCGACGAGGGCGCCATCGCCGCCGGCATCGGGCGGGCGGTGGAGGCCGCCGAGGCCATGGCGGGCATGGCGGCTTACGAGCGGCAGGCGGTGCTCCAGCACTGCGTGGACCGCTTCCGCGAGCGAGCCGAGGAGCTCGCCCAGGTGCTCTGCATCGAGGCGGGAAAGCCCATCCGGGACAGTCGCGGTGAGGTGGGCCGGCTCATCGACACCTTCCGGATCGCCGCGGAGGAGTCGGTGCGGATCGGTGGAGAGGTGATGCCGCTCGACATCAGCCCGCGCGCCCGCGGCTACCGCGGTCAGTGGAAGCGGGTGCCGATCGGGCCGTGCTCGTTCATCTCGCCCTTCAACTTCCCGCTGAACCTGGCTGCCCACAAGGTCGCGCCCGCGCTCGCGGTGGGCTGCCCCTTCGTGCTGAAGCCCGCCAGCCTGACGCCCGTCGGCGCGCTTCTGATCGGCGAGGTGCTGGCCGAGACGGACCTGCCCGAGGGCGCGTTCTCGATCCTGCCCTGTCGACGGGACGGCGCCGCGCTCTTCACCACCGACGAACGGCTGAAGCTGCTGTCCTTCACCGGCTCGCCCGCGGTGGGCTGGGACCTGAAGGCCCGGGCCGGCAAGAAGCCGGTGGTGCTCGAGCTCGGGGGCAATGCCGCGGTGATCGTCGACGAGGGCACCGATCTGGTCGACGCGGTCGAGCGCATCGTATTCGGCGCCTTCTACCAGAGCGGGCAGAGCTGCATCGGCGTGCAGCGCATCCTGGTGCACGAGTCGATCTACGAGGACCTCAAGTCCCGGCTCGTCGACGCGACGCGTGGCCTCGTCATGGGCGACCCGCGCGACGAGTCGGTCTTCATCGGCCCCATGATCTCGGAGAAGGAGGCGGAGCGGCTGGACGGCTGGATCCAGTCGGCCGTCGCCCGCGGAGCCCGACTCCTGTGCGGGGGCAAGCGCGATGGCGCCATGCTGGAGGCCACGCTCCTGGAGAATGTCCCGGCCGATGCGGAGGTGGTGTGCCAGGAGGCCTTCGGCCCGGTCGCCGTGCTCTCGCGCTTCCTAGACTTCGACGCGGCGCTCGATCAGGTCAACGACTCGGTCTTCGGGCTCCAGGCCGGCATCTTCACCCGCGACCTCTACAAGGCCGAGCGGGCCTGGGACCGGCTTCAGGTGGGCGGGGTGGTGATCGGCGACGTGCCGTCCTGGCGCGTCGATCACATGCCGTACGGCGGCGTAAAGGAGAGCGGCCTCGGCCGCGAGGGCATCCGCTTCGCCATCGAGGACATGACCGAGATCCGCCTGATGGTGATCCGAACCCCGTGAAGAGTGACTACATCACGCCGGCGGGGTTCGAGAAGCTGCGCGAGGAGCTCGACCAGCTGTGGAAGGTCGAGCGGCCGAAGATCACCCAGTCGGTCTCGGAGGCCGCCGCTCAGGGCGATCGCTCGGAGAACGCCGAGTACATCTACGGCAAGAAGCGGCTGCGCGAGATCGACGCGCGAGTTCGCTTCCTGACCAAGCGGCTGGACGACCTGACGGTCGTCGAATCCGCACCCGATGAGCTCGACCGGGTGTACTTCGGCGCCTGGGTGACCCTGGAGGACGAGGCGGGCGAGCAGGTCTGCTACCGGATCGTCGGCCCGGATGAGTCCGACGCCGCGAGGGGGCGGATCAGCATGGATTCGCCGGTGGGTCGCTCGCTGCTGCGCCGGGAGGTCGGGGACGAGGTGACCGTGAACCGGCCGCGCGGCGCGAGGACCTACACGATCCTCGAGATCGACTACCGAGACCCGCCGGGCAAGAGCTCGCGGCGGCGGTAGTCGGCGGGAAGCGCGAAGCGCGCGTCACCCGCCCCTTTGCTCCCGGCGCCGTCGACCAGCCGGAAGGTCGTTTCGCGGATCGCCGTGCCGTCCTGCAGGCGTCGGGTGCGCAGCGGGAAGCCGTCCAGCTGGTCGAAGACCTCGAAGGGCAGGGCGCCGAGCTGCCCGCCCGGCGCGGCGCCGAGTGACTCGATGACGTCGCGCTGGAAGCGCGCGAGCTCTCGGAAGACCCGGAGCTGCGTGCGCCGGACGCCGGCCTCCTTCCAACTCAACACGCAGACGTCGCCCTGGCTCTCGCCACCGCGGACCAGCCGGTAGCGCCGGCAGGTGCGCTCGTCCACCCGGTCGCTCTCCCCGGTGTCGACCGCCTCGAGCGGCGCGGACACCGGGGCCCGGTCGCCCATCATCCGCACCACCGCGGCCCGCTGCTCCGGTGGCAGCGAAGCCATGCGCGCCTCCATCTCGCGGCGCGCTCGGGCCAGCCGCTCGCCCACCCGGCCGAGGGTCTCCCGATCGATCTCGACGTAGCTCCGGTCCGCCGGATCGAGGGTCCAGATGCGCGGGCCGTCGCCGCCGCCGCGAAAGATCACGACACCGGCGCCGGCCGAGGAGCCGGTCTCGGCGCGCAGCCGGAGACCGTCGATCCAGATCCGGCCCCGCTCGATCGGTGCACCACTGCCGCGAGGGACGCGGGGATCGCGAGTCTCGGTCTCGATGACCACGTCCGCGCCCGCCGCGGCGGCGACGAGCAGAGCGATTCCCGTCAGGATGGCCTCGCGTCTCATGGCCACGCGGGATGATACCCTCCCCCGGTGGCCGCCTCGGGCTCGAGCAATGGAGCGCTCTGGATCTTCGGCTACGGGTCCCTGGTCTGGCGCCCCGACTTCCCGCACCGAGAGAGCCGGCCGGCCTGGATCCGCGGCTTCGCTCGGCGCTTCTGGCAGGGCTCCACGGACCACCGCGGCGTGCCCGGCGCGCCGGGCCGGGTCGTGACCCTGGTCCGTGAGCCGGCACGCGCGTGCTGGGGACGGGCGTATCGCGTGGAGTCCGACGCCGCCGGGGCGGTACTGGCGGGCCTCGACCAGCGCGAGAAGGGCGGCTACGAGCGCCTCGAGGTGGAGCTGAACCTGGCGGTCTCCGCGACGCCGTCGATGTCTCCGACCCGGACCGCCCGGGGCTCGGAGCGCGCGGCCGGGCTCGTCTACGTCGCCACCGAGCGGAACCCCAACTACCTGGGAGCGGCGCCGCTCGAGCAGGTCGCCGCGCAGGTGCGCGCCTCGCGCGGCCCGAGTGGCGACAACCCGGAGTACGTATTCCGCCTGGCGGACGCGCTCCGCGAGATGGGCGCCGAGGACGAGCACGTCTTCGCCCTGGAGGCGCTCCTCGAGCGCCGGGTGGGCGCGTGATCGAGCTCGAGGGGCTCACCAAGCTCTACGGCGAGAGCGCCGCCGTCGAGGACCTGGACCTCGAGGTCGCGGAGGGCGAGCTGTTGGTGCTGCTGGGCGGCTCGGGCTGCGGCAAGACCACGACCCTCAAGATGGTGAACCGGCTGATCGAGCCCAGCCGTGGCCGCGTTCTCGTGGGCGGGCGTGATACCCGCGAGCTGGAGCCGCACGTTCTGCGCCGGCGCATTGGCTACGCCTTTCAGCAGGTCGGGCTCTTCCCGCACCTCTCGGTGGCCGAGAACATCGCGGTGACGCCCAGCCTGCTCGGCTGGGATGGCCGGCGCATCGCCGCCCGGGTGGACGCACTGCTCGAGCTGGTGCAGCTGGAGCCCGCCGAGTTTCGCGAGCGTCGGCCGGATCAGCTCTCGGGTGGGCAGCAGCAGCGCGTGGGTCTGGCGCGCGCGCTCGCGGCGGAGCCCGAGGTGCTCCTGCTCGACGAGCCGTTCGGCGCCCTCGATCCCCTGACCCGCGACCATCTCCAGCAGTCGTTCCAGGCGATCCGGCGCGAGCTCGCGCTCACGGTCATGTTCGTGACCCACGACATGGTGGAGGCGCTCCTGCTCGGGGACCGGATCGCGGTGATGGACAAGGGTCGCCTGGTGCAGGCCGGCACGCCCGAGGAGCTGCTGCGACGCCCCGCCGCACCGCAGGTGGCCCAGCTGATGGCGACGCCGCGGCGCCAGGCGGCGCTGGTAGACGAGCTGCTGGGGAGACAGCCGTGAGCGAGCTGCTGTCGCTCCTGCCGGAGTACGGCACCGCTCATCTCCAGCTCACGCTCGCCGCGCTTCTGCTCGGCGGCCTGGTCGCGATTCCGACCGGCATCTGGGTGACCCGGCGCAAGCGCTTCGAGCCCGCGGTGCTCGGCGTCGCCAGCGTGCTGCAGACGATCCCGAGCCTGGCCCTGCTGGCGTTCATGGTCCCGCTGCTCGCCGCCCTCGGCGGATTCACCGCCAGCGCCTTCGGGATCGAGCTGCGCAGCATCGGCTTCCTGCCGGCGCTGCTGGCCCTCACCCTCTACAGCGTTCTCCCGATGCTGCGCAACACGGTGACCGGCATCGAGGGCGTCGATCCAGCGCTGGTCGAGGCGGCCCGGGGCGTGGGCATGACCGACGCCCAGCAGCTATGGCGGGTCGAGCTTCCGCTCGCCCTGCCGGTGATCGTCGCGGGTGTGCGCACGGCCACGGTCTGGGTCGTGGGTACGGCTACCCTGGCCACGCCCGTGGGCGCCACCAGCCTGGGCAACTACATCTTCAGCGGACTGCAGACGCGGAACTTCACCGCCGTGGTCCTGGGCAGCGTCGCGGCAGCCGGGCTCGCGCTGACCCTCGATGGGCTGATCCGGCTCCTCGAGCGCGGCGTGCGCGAGCGCGCGCGAGGCCCGGTGACGACCGCGCTGGTTCTGCTCTCCGCGCTGCTCGTCTACGCCGGTGCCACCTCCGCCTGGAGCGCTTCGCGCGGAGGCGAGCGGGCGGTGGCGATCGGGGCCAAGACCTTCACCGAGCAGTACATCCTGGCCGCGATGTTGAGCCAGCAGGTGACGCGCGAGACCGGGCGGCCGACGCGGACCGTCGAGTCGCTGGGCTCGACCGTCGCCTTCGACGCCCTGCGCAGCGGCGAGCTCGATCTGTACGTGGACTACTCTGGGACCATCTGGGCCACGATCATGAAGCGCGACGAGCTCCCCGACGACCGGGCCCAGGTGGTGCGCCAGGTGGGGGAATACCTGGCGGCCGGGCCGGGCATCGAGCTGGTCGGCGCGCTCGGCTTCGAGAACACCTACGTCCTGGGCATGCGCGAGGCGCAGGCCCGGGAGCTCGGTGTCGAGACCATCGGCCAGCTCTCGCGCCACGCCCCCCGTCTCGAGATCGGCGGCGACTACGAGTTCTTCGCCCGGCCCGAGTGGGTGGCCCTGCGCGACACCTACGGGCTCCGCTTCCGGCGACGGCGCTCGATGGACGCCTCGCTCATGTACCAGGCCGCCGCGGCGGGGGAGGTGGACGTGATCAGCGCCTTCTCCACGGACGGCCGGATCGCGGCCTTCGACCTGCGTCTCCTGAAGGACGACCGGGGCGTGATCCCGCCCTACGATGCGATCATCCTGGCGAGCGCGCGGCTCGTGCGGGAGGCCCCCGACGTGGTGGAGGCCGTGCGCGCCCTGCTGGGCCGGATCGACGAGGCCACGATGCAGCAGCTCAACTGGGCCGTGGACGAGCAGGGCCGCTCGCCCACGGCGGTGGCCCGAGACTTCCTGGCCGGGCTCGAGGAGGGCGGGGATGGTGGCTGAGCAGGCGGCCGGCGATCGGGATCTCGGGCGCTTCGCCGTCCTGCTGGGCGCGCTCGTCCTGTTGATGGTGCTGCTGCCATTCTTGACCACGGTCGTGGGCGCCGTGCGCTTCCGGCTGCTGATCACCGCGGTGCTGCTGGCCGGCACCTACGCCATGAGCCGCAGCCGGCGGGTGCTGATGGTCGGCCTGGCCCTCGGCATCACGGCGCTCGTGACGGGCTGGTTCAGCGTGTTCTACGACGTCCCGGCTGCCGTCGTGGTCGTCGACCGCGTCTCGTCGGCGCTCTTCCTCTCGCTGGCTGCGGTAGTCGTGCTGGTGGCGGTCCTCCGCGAGCAACGGGTCACCACGGACACGATCCTCGGAGGCATCTGCGTCTATCTCTTGATCGCTCTGATCTTCGTGCTGCTCTTCTCGCTGGTCGAGTTCCTCGCGCCGAACTCCTTCCAGCGCGGCGGGGTCGGTCTGACCGAGCTCTTCCCGGAGTACGCGGATCGTTTTCCCACGCTCCTCTACTTCAGCTTCGTGACCATCACGACACTCGGCTACGGCGACGTCTCCCCGGTGACCGAGGCGGGGCAGATGCTCAGTGCCGGCGAGGCCGTTCTCGGGCAGGTCTACCTGGTGGTCTTCGTCGCCCGGCTGGTCGGCCTGCACATCAGCCAGTCCCGCGAGATCTCGCGCTGAACACCCCCGGGCCACCGGGCTTCAGCCCGACAGCGGGCAGGACGATGTGTGGGGGGATCATGTGGATCGACCTCGTCGGCTTGGGCATCCTTGCGCTGTTCGTGACGATCGGTGCTGCGCGCGGCGGCCTGGCCAGCGCGGCCGGGGTGATCTCGCTGGCCCTGGGCTACACCGCTGCGGTCCTGGCGGCCAAGAGTTTTGGTGCACCGGTGGCGGAGCAGCTCGGCCTGCCCGGCCTCCTGGGAGCGCCGGTGGCCGGCACCGCGGCCTTCGCTGTCACCTTCCTCGTGTGCGGCGTCATCACCTCGCTGCTCAAGCGCTGGGACAAGAGGCGCCGGGGCGATCTGCCGCGCAGCGGCGGCGACCGCCTGGTGGGCGGCCTGTTCGGCGCGGTGCGCGGCAGCCTGGTGGTCCTCCTGCTGGGCTATATGGCAATCTGGGTGGGTGCGGCCCGGCAGCTCGGCGCCGGCGAGCGGTTCGCCGCGCTGCCCGAGACCGGCTCCTCGGCGCTGGTGGGGGTCACCCAGAACGTGGTCGAGACCGCGGTCACCGCTGCCATGTCCGACTCGGGCGGGCGCATGGCGGGCCGCATGGCCGCCCGGCCCGGCGAGACCCTGAAGAGCCTGCAGACGTTGCTCGACGACCGGCGCATCCAGGCGGTGCAGAAGGACCGGCTCTTCTGGACCTACGTGGAGAACGGCGCCGTCCAGAGCGCGCTCAACCGCCGCAGCTTCTGGAGGGTGGTCAACGACGAGCAGCTGCGCGCCAGCTTCGCCGACCTCGGCCTGATCGGTCCCGCGGCGGCGGCCGACGCCACGGTCTTCCGCGAGGAAGCCGAGGTGGTGCTGAGCCAGATCGGGCCGCGTCTCAAGGGTCTGGACCAGGAGCTCGAGCAGCTCGCCAAGGACCCCCAGATCCTGGCCATGCTCGAGTCCGGCGACACCATGGGCCTGATCGGCCACCCGGCCATCCAGGACCTGGTCGCCCGGGTGTCGGAAGGCCCCTAGCCCCTCGCCGAGCTAGCCCCGCTCTTCGCCGCCACCTGCGAGGGCTGTGGCATGGGCGCCACGTCGCCGGGCGTGACCAGCCCCGCCGACATGATCACCTTGAAGGCCTCCTCGACGCTGAGATCGATGTCGTACACTTCGTCCTCGGGAATCAGCAGGTAGAAGCCCGAGGTCGGATTGGGCGTGGTGGGCAGAAAGCAGTTGACGAGGGTCTCGGGGCGGGCGCGCTGGACCGGGCCGCGGGCGAGGCCGGTCGTGAACGCGATCGCGTAGCAGCCCTTGCGCGGATACTCGACCAGCACCACCCGGTTGAAGCTCGAGCGCATGTTCGGGTGCACGATCGCCTCGAAGAGCTGCTTCACGCCCCCGTAGATGCTCCGCGCCACCGGCACCCGGGAGAGCATCCGCTCCCACGCGCGCAGCAGCTCGTAGCCGAAGAAGTGCCGCGCAATGACGCCGATCAGGATGATGACGGCGAAGGTGAAGATGGCGCCCAACAGCGGGAGCTGGGGCGGTGACTCGAGCTCTGGATAGACGACGCTCAGCACCCAGGGCAGAAGCATGTTGTCGAGGGTGCGGATGATCCAGGCGATCGCCCAGATCGTGATGCCGACCGGTGCGAAGACCAGCAGGCCGGCCACGAAGTAGCGCCGGGTCGCCTCGGTGACGGCTCTCGCCGCGCTGACGAGCATGCGCTGAAGGCGCCGCCCAAATCGTCGCAAGGGGGTCGTCATGCTGCCGCCTGGAGCTCCCTACGCCCCATCTGAAAGCCTAAACCTTATCGGTGGGGGCGGACGGCTGAGCCTCAGAACAGGGGCGTGTCGCCGTCGTCCGGCGCGTAGGCCGAAATCTCGCACGCCAGCGAGATCACCTCGATCGTCGGCCGCTGGTAGCCCTCGCCCGGGCCCGAGCTCGATTCGGGCTGGGACTGCGGGTTCCGCTGCATCATGGGGGGGTTATAGCAGCTCCGCCGCAAGCCGGCCGCTGGCGAGCGCCCGCCGGACGGACTAACGGAGCAGGGCGTCGCAGTAGAAGCGGATGCGCCGGACGATCCGGCCCAGGGCGTTGTGGTGGATATTGCGGCGCAGGCGCACCACCACGGCCCGCTCGATGGCATTCTGGTTCCAGCGGGAGCGCCGCTGGCGCGGGGCGTCGAGGTCCACGGCGTCGAGCTCGGCCTCGATCTCGCGCCGGGCGTAGCCCCAGGTCTCCAGGTCCTCGTCGGTCAGCGACTCCAGGATGCGCGCGCAGAGCGCCACGGCTTCGGGCTGCCCGGTGAGGTCCGAGGCCCACCGGGCGAGGGACCTGGTGGTGGGGCGCTTCTCGCGCTGCACGCTCACCGGGTCGCCGAGACCGCGGGCGGTCTTGGTAACACCGCCCTCCTGCTCGCCGTAGTTGACCATGCCGGGGTCGAAGTCGAGCCCGGCGAACTCGCAGATCCGCCGCAGCTCGGCCTCTGGCTCGCGCACCAGCGCCTCGTAGCGCACGTGGCAGATCGGCACGGGCGCCTCGCGCAGGAAGCGCGCGATCGCCGGCACGTAGCGCTCAAGGAGCGGATTGTGAGCGTGGGCCACGGCGTGGTCGCCGTCGAAGAACGACTCGGCGAACGAGCTCCAGACTGCCAGGGGGTGGCGCGTCAGTACCACATAGCGGGCACCCGGGTAGAGCCGCGCCGCGAAGTCCAGCACCAGGGCGTAGCCGGGGGTCTTGTCGAGCAGCACCTTCCGGCCCGAGGGTGCGAGCAGCCGCGCGTAGATGGCGTCGGTGTAGGTGCGCAGGGCGTCCAGGTAGTCGGTCTCGCCACCCGGCAGATCTGCGACGAGCTCCCGCGCGGCGGCCTGAGTGACGATCGGGTCGTAGGGCGCCTGCTCGACGCTGGCGAAGAAGCCCAGGTGGGCGAGCGGGGTCAGCAGGTGCGGCTCGGCCGGCGAGTGGACCGCGGGGTTGGTGCCGAGCATCCGCGCCAGCAGCGTCGAGCCCGAACGCGGGGGCCCAATCACGAAGAGCAGCTGATCTTGCACGACTCCCGACCTCAGACCTCGAAGCCGTTCTCCGCGGCCGCCTGACCGTACCAGCGCCCGGACTCCTTGAGGGTCCGGCCCTGGGTCTCGCGATCGAGCCAGACCAGGCCGAAGCGCTGCTCGAAGCCCTCGGACCACTCGAAGTTGTCGAGCAGGGTCCAGGCGTGGTAGCCGCGCACGTCGGCACCGTCGTCGATGGCCCGGGAGACGGCTTCCAGGAAGCCGCGGTAGAAGTCGATCCGGCGCGTGTCGCGGATGACGCCGTCCGCGCCCGGACCGTCTCCGTACGAGCAGCCGTTCTCGGTGACCTCGATGATCGGCCGGTCGTAGTCGGCAGTGACGCGCATGATCATGTCGTAGAGGGCGTTCGGCCAGACCTCCCAGCCGAACTCGGTGCGCGGTCCGTCGTCGCCGCCCATGGGTCCGACCGGCACCGCGTGCAGCCCGAAGGGGTCGCCCTCCTGGTGCTTTACGATGGTGCGCGTGTAGAGGTTGATGCCCAGGAAGTCGAGGGGCGCCCGGATGCGCTCCAGGTCTCCGTCCTGGATGCCCATGCGCTCGGCCGGAAGGCCGTCGATGAAGGCCTCGGGGTAGCGACCGCGCAGCGCGGGGTCCAGGTACCAGACGTTCACCATGCGGTGCCAGCGCTCGGCGGCCTCGGCGTCTTCGGCCGAGTCGCCTGCCGGCTCGCAGGGCGACATGTTGAGTGCGGTGCCCACGGTGAAATCCGAGCGAACGGCCTTCATGGCCTGGAAGGCCTGGCCCTGGGCCAGGTTCACGGTGTGGCTGGCGCGGAGCAGGTCGTCCAGGCTCTTCCGGCCGGGGGCGTGGATGCCGACCAGGTAGCCCATCACCGTGAAGATGCTGGGCTCATTGAAGATCATCCAGTGATCCACCAGGTCGCCCAGGGCCCGGGTCATGATCTCCGCGTAATCGGCGAAGCGCGCGGCGGTGTCGCGCTCGGGCCAGCCGCCGGCGTCCTCCAGCGCCTGGGGGAGGTCCCAGTGATAGAGAGTGGGGAAGGGGCGGATACCGGCCTCGAGCAGGGCCTCCGTCAGCCGCCGGTAGTAGTCGACGCCCTTGGCATTGACGGCGCCGCGGCCGTCGGGCTGGATGCGCGGCCAGGCGATGGAGAAGCGGTAGCTGTTCAGGTTCATCTCGCGCATCAGCGCGATGTCTTCGGTGTACCGGTGGTACGAGTCGCAGGCCACGTCGCCGGTCTGCTCGCCCTTCACCTTGCCGGGGGTGTGGGCGAAGCGGTCCCAGATGGACTCGCCCTTGCCGTCCTCCCGCCACGCGCCCTCGATCTGGTAGGAGGCGGTCGCGGTCCCCCAGCGGAATCCCTCGGGAAACTCAACCCGGGCCATCTGGCTTCCTCCCTCGCGGCGCCCCGGTGGGGCGGAACGGAGCATCATAGCCCGCGCCCGAGTGGACGCGGCGCGGAATTGTATGCTTCGAGGCCGGACGTTTCTCCTTCGAGAGATGCCTCGAACCGATAGGACGTGGGGATGCGCACCTCCGACTGGATCCTCGTGGCGCTGCTGGTCGCCGTCTTCGTGCCGGCGCTGCTCTCCATGGCGGCGGTGTGGAGCAGCCTCGACTACTACTCCCACGGCTACCTGGTGCCACTCGTCGCGCTGTGGGCGGCCACGGGACAGCGCGCCGTCCTGCCCACGCTTGCCGTGAAGCGAGAGCCGCGCGCGTTCGCGGGCCTGGTCGCCGCCCTTGCGCTCTACCTGCTGGGCCTGAGCGGCTCGGACGCGTCGCTGCAGGGGCTCGCTCTCGTCCTCGCCGTTGCATCCACGCTCTACGCCCTGCGCGGCGCCGCGTGGCTGCGCGCCCTGGCCTTTCCGCTGGGCTTCCTGCTCTTCATGGTCCCGATCCCGCCGGCCTGGCTGACCCCGCTGATCGTGAAGCTCCAGCTCTTCGTGAGTGGGGTGGGCGTGGCCCTGGTGCAGGCGATGGGCCTGCCTGCCCTGCGACAGGGAAACGTGATCCAGCTGCCGGGCGGAGAATCGCTCTTCGTCGCCGAGGCGTGCAGCGGCATCACCTCGATCGTCACCCTGGTTCCCCTGGCCTTCTTTCTGGCCTACTTCACCGAGCGCACCCTGGGACGGCGGGCGATTCTGGTGGCCGCGGTGATCCCGCTGGCCATGGCGGGAAACCTGATCCGGGTCGTGGGCACGGTGCTGGCGTCCGACCGCTTCGGTGTGCAGGCCGCCACCTCGGGACCGGTCCACGAGTGGGCCGGTGTGCTGACCTACGTGCTCGGCTGCCTGGCGCTCCTGGGCGTGGGGGCGCTGATGCAATGGGTGTCTCCGCAGAGAATTCCAATGCCGGTTCAATGAGTTCGAGACAGACTCTCAGTGATCGGGTGAAGTCCCTGGCGCTGGCGCTCGGCTTCGATCTGGCGGGGGTGGCGCGGGCCCTGCCGAGCGCCGAGACGCGTTTTCTGCGCGACTGGATCGCGCGCGGCTTCGCCGGCGAGATGGATTACCTGGTGCGGCGGGTGGCGGAGCGCGTCGACCCGCGCGAGGTCATGGAGGGCGCGACCAGCGTGGTCGCGGTGGGCCTCGTCTACGACACCGGGAGCGAAGCGGGCGCCCGCGAGACGAGGCCGGCGCCGACCGGCGCGGTGGCCCGCTCCGCCGGCGGCGAGGACTCCCACGATGTGATGGGCGATCGCCGGGCCGCCCTCGCGGCGGGTGTGGAGGCGCTGGCCGGGCGGCCGATTCGCACCCGCACCTATGTCGACACGGGCCCCGTGCAGGAGCGGGTCTTCGCCGCGTATGGGGGACTCGGCTGGATCGGCAAGAACACCTGCCTCATCCACCCGCGCCTGGGCTCCTATCTCTATCTGGGCGTTCTGCTGACAGACCTCGAGCTCGAGCCCGACGCCCGCGAGCCGGACCACTGCGGGAGCTGTCGCGCCTGCCTCGACGCTTGTCCCACCGATGCCTTCGCCGAGCCCTACGTCCTGGACGCGACCCGCTGCATCTCGTACACGACGATCGAGGCGCGCGGCGCCGTCCCCGAGGAGCTGCGGGCGGCCCACGGAGATCGCGTCTTCGGCTGCGACGTGTGCCAGGAGGTCTGCCCCTGGAACCAGCGCCGCGCGCGCGAGATCCCGCCCGATCCCCTGGGCCTGCGCGCGCGGCTCGCCCCCCACGAGCAATGGAGGCGGCCGTCGCTCGAGTGGGTGCTGGGACTCGACGAGGACGCCTGGCGGCACGTCACCCGGCGCAGCGCGCTGCGCCGGGCCAAGCACCGCGGGCTGCTGCGCAACGCCCTGGTGGCGGCGGGGAACTCGGGTGACGCCTCGCTG
>JAPUKG010000016.1 GCA_027295775.1 Pseudomonadota bacterium | reverse complement strand
TCGTGAAGGGCCGTCAGACCCTCGCAGAGCTCCTGCATGGGCGCGGAGAGCTCATCGTAGGCCTTGTACATGTTCGACCAGTACGTGTCGCCGCCGACCTCCGGACACTTCACCATGTTCAAGATGGCCAGCACCGAGGGCTGCGGCTGGCAGGTGAGATCGCTGTGCCACTCGTCGGCAATGGCGCCCTTGGAGGCGCGGAGCTCGAACAGCTCCTGCAGCTCGGACGAGCCGACCACGTTGGGGTGACCCTCGAGCTTGCCAAAGTGCCGCCCGAACGCGATGTGCGCCTGGGGCGTCAGGTGCTGATCGGGGAAGAAGATCACCTGGTGCTCGAGCAGCAGGGACTGGATCGCCTCGGCCTCCGCCGGGCCCACCTTCTCCAATGAGATCCCCCGGATCTCAGCTCCGAGCGAGCCCGAGAGCCGGGCCACATCCAGATTCTGTGCGCTTGCCGATGCCGCCATGGTTCCTCCAGCGGGGTGCAGGTGGGATTATCTCACGGAACGGGTGCGGTCTGGTAGTCCACGAAGATCGGCGACGACCACGCCCTCGCTTCGGCGTCCTCGAGACAGTCGTCCCCGGCGCCCGCGCGGCACAGCCGGACGGAGGTGCAAGCTCCGCCGAGGTCCCGTTCGCAGCGCAGGCCATCCCCATTGACGTGGGGGGTCGGCTCCTGGATGGCGCGCACGTAGTAGACGGTGTCGCGCCCCGCTTCCTGGAAGTCGGGATCCGAGAACTCGGCCACGCAGCCCGCAGCCTCTCCGGAGCAGGCGATCGTCTGCCAGGGATCCTCGATCAAGGTCGCCATCTCCTCGGCTGGATCACCGCGGGGCCGGATGCGGATCACCTCGATGCGCGCGATGCGATGGCGCGCGTCGCCCGGGTGGTGGCACTCGTTCATGCAGAGCGCGGCGAGCCGTTCTGCGCCGAGGGCCCCGGCGGCGGAGTCGGGGCAGCCGGGCTTCTGCTGCAGAGCGCCCGCCGCGCGCACCCGGAAACGCGGCGGCTCCGACATCGCGATCTCGCTGCCCATGGGCCGGGGCGCGGAGGGCGCTGCTCTGCCCGGTGCGTTCAGGAGATCGAACCACAGCAGGATGCGGGGGCCGGAGGTGCCGTATACCTCCTTGCGCACCAGCGCGTCCCAGATCGCACCCCGATCGCGACCGTTGGCGTGGACCGCCACGAGTCCGCCGGTGTAGTAGAAGCTGGCCGTGCGCTCGGTGTCACCCCCGGGCAGCAGAATCAGCTGGCTCGGGTCGATCGGAATCGACTCGGCGCGGGGGTCATCCTCGTGGGGCTCTACCCAGCGCCTCGTCTGCTGCGCGCGGGCGGCCCATGCGTCCGTCATGCCGTCGGGCGTGAACTCCTTGTAGCCCGTCGCGGGGCGCGCGAAGTGGGTGTCGCTCGAGGCAATCAGACCGAACCGGAACCGCTCGGCCTGGCCCCGACTCGTGTCGCCCGAGGTCGCGAGGGCGTACTGAGTACTGCCGCCCGGGCGGTAGTTGAAGGCGGGCTGGAAGCAGTCGGTGCACTGCCCCGAGTCCAGCCAGTCGGGACCGGACTGGGCCGGGACAACGAAGCGGCCGGCCTCGCCCGCCGCCAGGAAATGATCGCGGGCCGTGGCAGCGCGTTGGGCGCACGCTGCATCCCCCTCGCCTGCGGCGAGGCAGCGGCCGCGGATGAGCTCTCCGGCGCGCCAGCATTGGGGCGTGAAGCCGCTGCTGGGCGCCGGGCACCCGGTGCTCCCGTCTGCCTCCGAGGTGACGTGCCGCCACGGACGATAGGTCTCGGAGTTTCCGTGGCCGGAGTAGACCTCGATCAGGGTCTGACGGTTGGGGTCGTGGTTGCCGTTGGCGAGCTGCTTGTCCCAGGAGATACCGGCCGGCGTCGTGTTGCCCCATGCGTTCCCGTGCGGGATCACCAGCGCGGGGAAGCCCCACTGGTCCAGCTTCTCGAACAGGCCGCGCGGCGTCGCGGTTGCCTCGGCGCAGTCGTCGGGGAGCGCACGGACGTCGACGCCTTCGGGACAGACCGGGACACCCCGGAGCTGGCGGCGAAACGCGCCGAAGTCGAAGACGCGCTGGCGGTTGGCGAAGTCGGTCACCGTCATCACCACGCCCAGCGCACGGCCCGCCGTCCCCCGCATGGCGTCGAAGGCGCGGCCGCGCGCGGCGATCGGCCGCGCGGGAACGCGGTCGTCGGCGATGTCGCGGAGGATCACGTTCTTGTGGCCGTAGTGGTCGGCGGGCGTGGCCCCCATCTGGGTCCACTCCCAGCCGAGGAAGGCCACGAGGTCTGGGTTGGCGCTGTCGCCCGCGATCGCGTTGCACTGGCGCACGGCCTCGCGGCTCTCGCGCCAGTGTCGGGGGGAGAGACTCTCGGCGTGGTCGTTCAGCGAGAAGAAGTCGAGCGCGGAGCAGAAGCGGGCGAAGTCACAGGCGTCGGCGGGAGGATGGGCGCCCTCCCCCTGCATCAGGGGCAGGCTGTGCAGGAAGGCGTCGAGCGAGAAGGTAGTGTGGACGTGCAGGTCGCCAAAGAGGATCTGCTTGGCGGCGCTCTCGTTCGACCGCTCCGGCCCCGGGTCGCGCGCGACCGCGACCGGGCTGCCGGAGGTCTCGATGTCCCCCCGCAGCTCGAACCAGATCGCTCCCAGATAGGCCGCGATGACCAGGACCGCGAGGGCCAGCATGCTCGCGACGATTCGCACGGTCGTCCTCCCAGCCTTCAAACGGCCACAGGGGCCTACTCTAGGCGAATCCAGGCGCGAAGCCCGGCCCTGCCCAGCTTCGATGTGCAATCGTATCGCCGATGGCCGCCGCCCACGAAACGCGCGACTGGATTCGACTCGGAGCGCTCGTCCTCATGTGGGGGACGGCGTTCGTGTTCATCCGGCTCGCCGTCGAGACGGTATCGCCCAGCAGCGTTGCTGCGGGCCGCATCGCGGCGGCGGCGCTGATACTGTGTGTCGCGGTACCCCTGTCCGGGTTGCACTTCCCCGCGCCGGGCCGCATCTGGCTCTACTTCCTCGTGCTCGGCATCGTCGGAAACGCCCTGCCCTTCTTCCTGATCAGCTGGGGACAGCAGCGGATCCCGAGCGGTCTCGCGGCGATCCTGATGGCCGTGAACCCGCTCATCACCCTGATGCTCGCCCACCGCTTCGTTCCCGGGGAGCGCGCGACGACGGGGCGCACGGCGGGCTTCGTGCTCGGGTTCCTCGGGATGCTCGTCCTGGTCGGCCCCGATGCGATCGGCGAGCTCGCCGAGACCCGGAGCGCAGCCCTGCGGCGGGGCGCCGTGCTCGCCGGGGCGCTCTGCTACGCGATGAACTCGATCCTGGTGCGCCGGATGCCGGAGACGAACGCGCTCGTTGCCTCGGCGAGCGTGCTCGCCATGGCGGCCCTGGTGATGGTCCCGCTGGCCCTCGTGCTCGCTCCGCCAACGTCGTTTGCGGCCTCGCTCCCCTCGCTGGCCGCGGTGGCGTGGCTCGGCGTGGTGCCCACCGCGCTGGCCACCATCGTCTACTTCCGCGTGATCGCCTCGGCCGGGCCCACGTTCTTCTCGCTCGTCAACTACCTCGTCCCGCTCGTGGCGCTCGGAGCCGGCTTCGTCGCCTACGACGAACGTCCCACCTGGCGAGCCTTCGCCGCCCTGGCCCTGGTGCTCTCGGGCATCGCGCTCACCCGGCTGCGTCGCCGCGCAGTTTGACTCGGGTGGTCAGCTGGAGAGCCTGGCCAGGTCGGCGTCGACCATCTCGCGGATGAGCGCCTCGAAGCGGACCTTGGGCTCCCAGCCCAGCTCGATCTTGGCCTTTGCGTAGTTGCCGCGGCTCGCGGCGATCTCCGTCGGGCGCTTGAACTGCTCGTCGCTCTCGACGTGGTCCTGCCAGTGGAGTCCCACGTGATCGAAGGCGACGTGGCAGAGATCCCGGACCGTGTTGGCGGTGTTCGTGCCGATCACGTAGTCCTGGGGGGTGTCCTGCTGGAGCATCCGCCACATGGCGTCGACGTACTCTCTAGCGTGGCCCCAGTCCCTCACCGCGTCGAGGTTGCCGAGCTTCACGATGCCGTCGTCGACCAGCGGCTCGCCGGCCTCGTTGAGGGGCGGCTTCTCGATGCCGAGCTTGATGCACGCCGCCGCTGTGGTGACCTTGCGGGTCACGAAGTGGAGGCTTCGTCGCGGGCTTTCGTGGTTGAAGAGGATGCCGCCGCAGGCGAAGAGATCGAACGAGTCTCGATAAGTGAGCGTCATGAGGTGCGAGTAGAGCTTCGCGACGCCGTAGGGATTGTTGGCCTTGAACGGCGTCGCCTCGTCGACCACCTCCTGCTCGACGCCACCGAAGATCTCCCGGCTGGTCGCCTGATAGAAACGGGCATCGGGCTTGTGGCGACGCACGGCTTCGAGCATGCGCAGGCTACCGAGCGCTGTGATCTCGCCGGTGACGATCGGCTGGCTCCAGCTGTCCGCGGGCACCGACTGGGCAGCAAGGTTGTAGACCTCGTCGGGCTCGTAGCGCTGGATGACATTCGCGAGGGAGTCGGCGTCGACGAGGTCGCCGTACTCGAGAGCGATCCTGCCGATCAGGTGATCGATGTTCGGGTGTTGATAGTGGGTGGAGCGGCGCGAGATCCCGACGACCCGATAGCCCTTCTCCAGCAGCAGGTCTGCCAGGTAGGAGCCGTCCTGTCCGGTGATCCCCGTGATCAGGGCGGTCCTGGTCATCGCGCGATACCTCTTTCGAGAGAGCTCGCAGGAGCTCCCTAGTCGCCCCGCGCGGCGCCCTGGCGAATCCCGTCGAGTGCCATGTCGACCACCGGCCCGACGATCTTCGGGTTGATCTTGCCGCCGAAGAAGAGGCGCACGGAGATCGGGCCGACGACCAGGTCGGCGGCGAGCTC
>JAPUKG010000159.1 GCA_027295775.1 Pseudomonadota bacterium | reverse complement strand
CTCAGTATCCGCCAAGGCGGGCCCAGCGATCCCGGTGCCAGGCCGCGTCGCCGAAGGTCAGCTCCGCCGCGCGAGCTCGCTTCAAGAAGAACCCGATGTCGTACTCGTCGGTCATGCCCACACCGCCGAACATCTGGATGGCCTCGTTGGCGACCTTCACGTACGCGTCGGAGCAGCGCGCCTTGGCCAGCGACACCAGCCGGGGCGCGTCGTCCGCACCCCGGTCGATCGCCCGGGACGCCGCCATCAGCGCCGAGCGCGAGAGCTCGATCTCGATGAAGAGCCGCGCGGCCCGGTGCTTGAGCGCCTGGAAGGTACCGATCACGGAGTCGAACTGCTGGCGGGTCTTCAGGTGCTCGAGGGTCAGATCGAAGGCCTCGCTCATGCCGCCGAGCATCTCGGCGCACAGGCCCGCGGTCGCCCGGTCCACGACCGTCTCCAGCAGGGCACCCGCCCGGCCCGGTTCGCCGACCCGGGCGTCCGCCTGCACCACGACGCCGTCCAGCCGGACGATGGCGGCGTTGCGCGAGTCGACCCGGGTCTGACGCTCGACCGTCAGGCCCACCGCGCCGGCGGGAACCAGGAAGAGCTCGATGCCGTCGGCGTCGGCCTCGTCTCCGGCGCTCCGCGCCGTCACCAGGAAGGCGTCGGCCACGTGTCCGTCCAGGACCTGGACCTTCTCCCCGGTGAGCCGGAAGCCCTGGCCGACCACCTCGCAGCGGGTGGACACCCGATGCACGTCGTAGCGGCTGCGGGCCTCGGCATAGGCGAGGGTCACGATCCGGTCGCCCGCCACGATCCCCGGCAGCCAGGCCTCCCTCTGCTCCTCGTTGCCTCCCAGCAGCAGCGCCTGTCCGCCGAGCAGCACCGTCGAGAGGAAGGGCTCCGGGGCGAGCTTGCGGCCCAGGGCCTCGAGCACCACCGCGAGCTCGGCGAGGCCCATGTCGGCGCCGCCCACGGACTCGGGGAAGGGAATGCCCAGCCAGCCGAGCTCCGCCATCTCCTTCCAGAGGGCGCGAGAGAATCCCACTGGGTCCGCGCTGTCGCGCAGCGCGCGCATGCGGCGAATGGGCGACTTCTCCGCCACGAAGTCCGCGGCGGTCTTGGCCAGGAGCTCCTGGTCTTCCGTCAGTACGAGCTGCACGACCGCGATTCCTCCGCCCGCTCAGTCCGGCAGACCGAGAACGTGCTTGGCGATGATGTTGAGCTGGATCTCCGACGTGCCGCCCTCGATGGAGTTGCCCCGGGAGCGGAGCCAGTCCCGGGTGAGCTTGAGCTCCTCGTCAGCGAAGCCCGGCCCCTCCCAGCCGAGGGCGCCCGGACCGGCCAGCCGCACCATCAGCTCGTGGCGCTCCTGATTGAGCTCGGTCGCGTAGATCTTGAAGAGCGAGCTCTCGGGCCCGGGCTGGTGGCCCGCCTTGGCGGCGTCGCGTGCGCGCTGCACGGTGAGGCCGAAGCAGCGGGTGTCCATCTCGCTCTGGGCAACCTGGTCGCGCAGAACGGCGTCGGCAATCTGTCCGTCACGCTCGCCCACGTAGTGAGCGGCCAGGTCCACCAGCCGGCCTCGCGAGCCCTTCTTCTTCGGTGGACCCGCCGTGGCCCCGCCAAAGGCGTCGGCGATCATGCTGCGCTCGTGTCCCAGGAGCGCCTTGGCCACGGTCCAGCCCGCGTCGATCTCGTGGACCACGTTGCGGACCGGAACGCGCACCTCGTCGAAGAAGGTCTCGCAGAAGGGGGACTTGCCGCTGATCAGCAGGATGGGCTTCACCGAGACGCCGGGCGAGTCCATGTCGATCAGGAGGAAGGTGATGCCATCCTGCTTCTTGTCCAGGGTGCTGGTGCGCACGAGGGCGAAGATCCAATCCGCCTCGTCCGCGTAGGAGGTCCAGACCTTCTGACCGCTGATGATGAAGTCATCCCCGTCGCGCACCGCCTTGGTCTTGAGCGACGCCAGGTCCGAGCCCGAGTCGGGCTCCGAGTAGCCCTGGCACCAGCGGATCTCCCCGCGACACACCCGCGACAGATGCTCGCGCTTCTGCTCCTCGTTCCCGAAGCGCAGCAGGGTGGGACCGATCATGGTGAGGCCGAAGCCGATCAGCGGCGCCGGGAGCCTCTGCCCGCGCATCTCCTGGGCCAGCACCTTGGCCTCGGCGGGCGAGAGTCCGCCGCCGCCGTACTCGACGGGCCAGTCGGGCGCGGTCCAGCCCTTTTCGCCCATGACCTCGAGCCACTGCTTCATGCCGTCGTTGGCGAACACCGCACGGCGACCGCCCCAGTTGCCGTCGAGCTCGGTACCGGTCAAGCCGACGATCGAGGGCGGCGCGTGCTCGCGCAGCCAGTCGGCGGTTTCGGAGCGGAAGCGCTCGAGATCGGAGGATTCGAGGGTCGCTGCTGTCGTTGCCATGGTCTCGCCTTTCGGGAAGCTCCGCCGCCGGCAGGGAGGGCGATGATAGGCTGCGCCCACCCCCGCTTGCTACCCCGCCGCGCGCCGCTTGCTACCCTGCCCGGCGTGAAGGTGCTTCTCGCCAGTCCCCGGGGCTTCTGCGCCGGCGTGGACCGCGCGATCGAGATCGTCGAGCTGGCACTCGAGCGCTACGGGGCCCCGGTCTACGTGCGGCACGAGATCGTGCACAACCAGCACGTGGTGGAGGACCTCCGCTCCAAGGGGGCGGTCTTCGTCGACGAGCCGTCCCACGCCCCGCGCGGCGCGCGGCTCGTGTTCAGCGCCCACGGCGTCTCGCCGGCGGTGCGCCGGGAAGCCGACGAGCAAGCCCATCAGGCCATCGACGCCACCTGTCCCCTGGTCACCAAGGTCCACATCGAGGTGACGCGCATGGTGCGCGAGGGCTTCGAGGTGGTGATGGTCGGCCACGCGGGCCACGTCGAGGTCGAGGGCACCATGGGGCAGGCGCCGGACCGCATGTACCTGGTAGAGACCGTGGAGGACGTGGAGAATCTCCAGGTGAAGGACCCGGAGCGCCTGGGCTGCGTCACCCAGACCACCCTTTCCGTGGACGACACGCGAGAGATCATGGCAGCCCTGGCGGCGCGCTTCCCGGCCATCGTGCTCCCGAAGCGGGACGACATCTGCTACGCGACCCAGAACCGCCAGGACGCGGTGAAGGAGCTGGCGAACCACGCGGACCTGGTGCTGGTGGTGGGCGCGCCGGCCTCCTCCAACAGCAACCGCCTGGTCGAGGTGGCGGCCAGATGCGGCGTGCGCAGCGCGCTGATCCAGAACGCCGGCGAGATCGACGCGGCCTGGCTCGAGGGCGTCGAGTGCGTGGGAGTCACCGCCGGCGCCTCGACCCCGGAGTTCCTGGTGCAGCAGGTGGTCGAGCACCTGGTCGAGCTGGGCGGCGCCACCACCCAGGTGAGCTCTCTGGACGAGGTGGATGAGGGCGTGCACTTCAAGCTTCCTGCCGAGCTGCGCCCGTAGATGCCCGATCCCTCGGACCGCGAACGCGCGGCGCACCAGGTGGAGAGCGAGATCGAGGAGCTGGGCGACCCAGAGGCGGCGCCGGCGCTCCCATCCACCACCCTGGCGGCGGCGGCGACGGCGCCCGCCCGCGAGGACGACGCCGCGCCATCCGCGCCAGTCTCCCCCTCCACCACCGGCGAGATCCTGCGTCTTGCCTGGCCGGTGATGCTGACCGGCGCCCTGGTGAGCATGGCCGGCCTGATCGACCGCGCGATGATCGGCCGCTTGGAGTTCGACGGCGGCGCGGCGATCCCGCTGGCGGCGGTCGGCTTCGCCACCCAGTTCTTCTTCCTGATCCAGTCGACCCTGTTCGCGATCGGGCTGTCCTGCGTAGCGCTGATGGCCCGCGCTCTCGGCGCAGGGGACCCGGCCCGCGCCCGCCAGGCGCTGTCCGCGTCGCTGCAGGTGACCATCGTGGTCACCGCCGTGCTGATGCTGGCGACGCTGACCGGCGGAGAGCGGGCCCTCGAGTTCCTGGGCGCGGAGCCGGCCGTGATCGAGGCGGCCCTTCCCTATCTGCGCCTCGTCATTGGCTCGTCGCTCTTCCTCGGGCTCTCCCTCACATTCGACAGCGCCCTGCGCGCCAACCGCGACACGCGTACACCCATGTGGATCGCCATGGTCGGGACCGTGGTGAAGCTCTTCTTCAATTGGGTGCTGATCTTCGGCAACCTGGGCGCGCCGCGCCTCGAGCTGGTCGGCGCGGGCCTGGCCACGGTGATCAGCCAGCTCGCGACGCTGCTGCTGTTCGGGATCGTCTTCGCCCGGCAGCACCGGGACTCGCCGTTGTCCGTAAGGGCGGCCACCTTCTTCCAGCGCAACGAGCTGCGCCGCGACGTGATCCGCGTCGCCGTCCCGGGCATCGCCGAGCGCCTGGTGATGAACCTGGCGCTGCTGGCCTACTTCTGGGTGCTCGGCCGCTACTACGGAACCGTGTCCGTGGCCGCGTACACCGTCGGCGTCGCTCTCCTCTCCTTCACCTGGATCCCGGGCCAGGGCTACGCCACCGCCTGCGCCACCCTGGTGGGACAGTCCCTGGGCGCGGGCGATCCCGACACCGCCACGCGCACCGGCTGGCGCAGCGCCGGCCTGGCCCTGGTCACTGCCGTCCTCCTGGGCGCGATCTTCGCCTGGGCCCGCTACCCGCTGGCGCGACTGTTCACCGACGACGTTCAGGTGGTCGAGGCCCTGGGTCCGTTCATGCTGACCCTGGCCATCGCCCAGCCCTTCCTCCAGCTCCACTTCACCCTGGGCGGCGCACACCGCGGCGCCGGCGACACCACCACCCCGCTCGTGGCGGCCACCCTCGGCAACTGGGCCCTGCGCGTCCCACTCGCGATCTTCTTCGCGGTCTGGCTGGAGGCGGACGTGATCTGGATCTGGATCACGATCATCTTCGACCACGTGGCCCGCTCGCTGTGGCTGCTCCGCTCGTTTCGCCGCGGAAAGTGGCGGACCCGACTCGAGCGTGCGGGGCGCTGACCGGCGCGACCACCCGGCTCAGAACTCCTCGAGGGCGGCGCGCAGAGCCGGGTCGGCGTCCTTGGCGGCGCGCAGGCGGCGGATGCCGCGCTCGATCGTCGGGTGGCCATGGTCGACGATGGCCGCCCGGTAGCTCGGACGCGCCTGGAGGCGCTCCCAGTAGGCGGTCACGCCCGGGCGTGCGCCGCCGCCGGTGAAGACGTGCAGGCTGTCCCCCTCGCGCAGGCGTTCCAGGATGACGGCCCAGCTCACATCCGCGAGCGTGAAGCCGTCGCCGAGGATCCAGGGACCGCCCGTCTTTTCGAGCTGCTCCTCGAGGGCATCCAGGTGGCGGTGCATCGCGCGGCCGCAGCGGCCGATCACCGCGACCACCCGCCCATTCCGGTGAAGGCGGTGGAGCCCCGTCGCTTTCAACAGGAGAAAGAGCAGCGGACGGATCTTCAGTCGGTGGAAGAGCAGTCCCTCGAGGATCCGGCGCACGGCGATGTCGTCGATCATCGCGGCGAACAGCGGCACGGTGAGGCCCGGCGCCGCGTTGCCCGCGCTCTCGCGGGCGTTGGCAATGGGATCGTCTCCGACGGTGGAGGCGCGGTCGACCCAGACCTGCATCTCGGCGCGAGCCGCCGGGTCCTCCGGGACCAGCGATGGCGCCGAAGCCGGCGCGTGCTCGGCCGCGTAGCGGATCTGCTCGTGGGACTCGTAGACGGGATGGCCCCGGTGCACGAGCACCGGCACCGTCCCGGCCGGGTTCACGCGCAGGAAGTCGCGGCCGAGGGTCTCGTACGCGCCGGTCTCGATCAGGTGGACGTGGTGGGCCCGGTACTCGATGCCGAGCTCGGCGAGACACAGCCGGGTCTTCTTCGAGCAGAGCGAGAGGGCGTTGTGGTAGAGCTCGAACTCGGCCTGATGGGGAAGCGCGATGTCGGCGCAGAGCCCGCCCGGCATGGCGTGGGTGCGGCGCCGGCGGCGCTCCCAGAGGGCCCAGCTCGCGGCGGCGACAGCGGCCACGAGGGCGATCCATCCCAGCGGCATGAGCCCTCCCCTGGCGAGTTAGTCGGTTGTATAAGCCGCATTGCCGACTTAGTCAAGTGATTAATCCGCTGGCCCGGACCGCCGCCGGGTTAGGCTCTCCCGGGAGGCAGCGCTCATGGAGAAGGCGGACTTCTATCGCGAGGCGGACCGGGACCAGATCGGGCCGATGGCCGGGACCCGCGTGCTCGAGGTGACCACCACCTGGGCGGGCCCCATGTGCGGCTGCATGCTCGGCGACCTGGGCGCAGACGTGATCAAGGTGGAGCTCGCCGAGGGCGAGGTCGCGCGGCGGCTGCCGCCCTACCTCGACGGAACGGACCCGCCGATCTCGTTCGCGCACGCCACCGTCAACCGCAACAAGCGAAGCCTGCGTCTCGACCTGCGCACCGACGGCGGCCGCCGCGTGGCGCTCCGACTTGCCGAGCGCTCGGACGTGCTGGTGGAGAACTTCCGCGCGGGCGCGCTCGCCGGCTGGGGCCTCGGGTACGAGCATGTGCGCGCGGTGAAGCCGGACATCGTCTACGTCTCGATCACGGGCTTCGGGCAGTTCGGACCGAACCACGACCGCGTGGGCTACGACCCCCTGGCCCAGGCGGCCAGCGGATTCATCTCGCTGAATGGCGAGCGCGACGGCCCGCCGGTCAAGGCCCCGACCTTCCTGGCCGACGACCTGGCCGGCCTGCACGGCGCGGTCTGCGCCCTGGCGGCGCTCCACCACCGCGACCGCACGGGCGAGGGCCAGCACATCGACGTGGCGCTGCTCGACGCCATGCTCTTCCAGTCGGACGGCTTCCTGACCCTGGGCGCGCTCGGCACCCGCTATCCCCGCATGGGCAACGAGTATATTTTCGCCGCGCCGGCCCGGATCTTCCCCTGCAAGGACGGTCACGTGTATCTCGGCGTCCTGCTCGACTCCCACTGGAAAGCCCTGGCCGAGGTGATGGGACGGCCCGACCTGGCCGAGGATCCCGAGTACGCGATCACGACGAATCGAGTCGGCCATCGCGACGAAGTGAACGAGATCGTGGCGGTGTGGTGCGCCGAGCGACCCGTCGCCCAGGTGATCGACGAGATCGGCCGGGCGGGACTTCCCATCGCGCCCGTGCAGACCTACGAACAGGCGGCGAGCGACCCCCACGTCCAGGCACGCGACATGCTCCAGCCGACCATGCAGCCGGACGGAACCACGATCCCGATCACCGGGCCGGCGGGAAAGTTCTCGCGCACGCCGACCCGGGTGCGGAGCGCCGCGCCCGACACGGGGCAGCACGACCAGGAGATCCTGGCCGAGCTCGGCCTGGACGGGGAAGAAATCGCCGCGCTCGGCGCCGCCGGGGCGTTCGGAACCTGACGTCTCGGGGCGGCCGGCCGCTCGCGGCGCTCGCTAGTCGGAGAAGATCTGGAGCCAGCGGCCGTCGGAGCCGCCGTTCCCGGGCCGGTGCCAGCCATCGGGCAGCCACTCGCCGTGCTCGGCCTCCCCCCCGCCCCCGGCTGCGACGGTGCCGTCGTGGGAGAAGTAGTCGTGCTGCTCCCAGTGGTGGCCGAGACAGCCGCTGCAGCCGTTGGCCTGGTCGCGCCTTCCGTGGTTCGCCCCGCTCGGGATTCCATCCCGCAAGGCCGCCTTCGTGAACTTGCCGTCGCGATCGTAGAAGTAGGTGCCCCACCACCAGTGCTTGAGCGGATAGCCGCGGCGCTTTTCCATGGCATTGATCTCGTCGCAGGACTCGGCGGCGAAGATGTGCTGGCCCGCCCCCACCCCGACCGGCGTGCCGGTCTCGTCGAGGAGCGGATCTTCGATGTCGATGACCGTGGTCTTGCAGG
>JAPUKG010000158.1 GCA_027295775.1 Pseudomonadota bacterium | reverse complement strand
CCCTTCTTCCGGAATCCCGCGGTGCTCGCCAAGCAGGTGGCCACCGTCGACCAGATCTCGGGCGGCCGGACCATCGTGGGGCTGGGCGCCGGTTGGTTCAAACCCGAATTCGAGGCCTACGGCCTCCCGTTTCCGTCCCTGGCGGAGCGGATGCAGGCCCTCGAGGAGTGCGCCCGCATCCTGAAGGGCCTCTTCACCGAGGAGCGCTTCAGCTTCAAGGGTGCCCACTTCCAGGTCGCCGACGCGATCTGCGAGCCCAAGCCAGTGCGGCCGCCGCCGCTCCTGATCGGGGGCGGCGGCGAGAAGGTGCTGATGGGGATCGTCGCCCGCCACGCCGACATCTGGAACAACATGGCCGTCATGCAGGCCCAGCTCGGCGCCAAGGTCGAGGTCCTGCGCCGGCGCTGCGACGAGGAGGGCCGCGACTTCGAGACCCTCACGGTCTCCCAGCAGTGCATCGTGGTGATCGGCGAGACCGACCAGGACGCCCGCAGGAGTCTCGAGCGCGCACAGAAGATCTACGGCGGCCACATGGGGGCTGGCCTCGAAGAGCACGGCATCTGGGGAACGCCAGACCGGGTCATCGACTGCATCGAGCGCCACCGCCAGCTCGGCTGCACCAGTTTCGTGATCGAGTTCTTCGGCCGCGACACCAGAGAGCCGGCGAGGCTGTTCGCCGAGAAGGTCGTACCGGCTCTCCGCGGGGAGACACCCAGTCGAACCCCGCGGGGATAGCCGATAAGAACCTAGGGAATTAACCCACCGGCGTGCTAGATTACCCCGGACCGACGGGTCAGCCCCGCGAGAGGATCGATGCGCGCCCCCCGGCCCCTGCCGCCGCGGGGGCGCCCCTCTTTGAGCCTCAGCCGCGGGGCGATTCCTTCCGAAGAACGCCGTGTGCCCTCGGAAGTGAACCTCTACCACCTGGCGACGGCGCAGCTCGAGCGGGCGAGCCGCGTCATCGGGCTCGACCCGGAGGTGGCGCTCCTGCTGGCCCAGCCGAAGAACGAGCTGATCATCCACTTCCCGGTGAGGCTCACGAGCGGAGAGATCCGTCTCTTCAAGGGCTACCGCGTCCAGCACAACAATATCCTGGGTCCGTTCAAGGGAGGCGTCCGCTACCACGAGAGCGTCACCCTCGACGAGTCGAAGGCGCTGGCGGCCTGGATGACCTGGAAGTGCGCCCTCCAGGAGCTGCCGTTCGGAGGCGCCAAGGGCGGCATCAAGTTCGATCCCAACCAGGTCAGCCGCGAGGATCTCGAGCGCATCACCCGGCGCTTCACCCACGCCCTCGGCACCAACATCGGGCCCGAGTGGGACATTCCCGCGCCGGACATGGGCACCGACGCCCAGGTCATGGACTGGATGATGGACACCTACAGCAACATCGTCAGCACTCAAGAGAAGCACAACGTGAAGCGCGTGGTGACGGGGAAGTCCGTGGCGTGCGGCGGCTCCCAGGGACGCGAGGAGGCGACCGGCTGGGGCGTGGTGATGTGCATCGAGGAGTGGGCGCGCGTGCGCGGGGTCGATCTCCAGGGCACGACCCTGTCGCTCCAGGGCTACGGCAACGTCGGCTCCCACCTGGCCATGGCGATGGCGCGCCTCGGCGCGAGCCTGGTCGCCGTGGGAGACCACACCGGGTATCGGGTCAGTCCCGAGGGCTTCAACCCCTACAAGCTTGCGGAGTACCAGGCGAGCGAGGGCTCCCTGGCCGGTTATCCGGGCGGTACCGAGGTAGACCGCGACGAGTTCTTCTCGACCCCCTGCGACGTCTTCGTGCCCGCCGCAGTGGCCCTCGCGATCGGGGCCCAGGAGGCCCTCGACCTGCCCTGCCGGGTGGTGGCCGAGGCGGCCAACGGGCCCATGGACCTGGAGGCGGAGCGCATTCTGCAAGAGCGGGGGGTGGACGTGCTTCCCGACATCCTGGTCAACTCGGGCGGCGTGGTGGTGTCCTACCTCGAGTGGCTGCAGAACAAGCGCGGCGAGCGCTGGGATTCGAAGGACGTGCAGGGAAAGCTCGTGCGGCGCATGGCGCAGACCTTCCAACAGGTTCGCAACACCATGGCCGAGCTCGAGACCGACATGCGCACGGCTTGCTACGCCCTGGCCCTGGGGCGGCTCTCCGAGGTCTACCGGCGGCGAGGCGTCTGGCCGTAGCCGCTCGCGATGACTTCTAGCGGGGCAAATCCCTGTTATCCTTGAGGATCATGGCCTTGCGATCGATCACACCGGGCACATCGAGGGCTCGAACCCCCAATCGGACGGCACTCGGCGGGACGGCACTCGGTGGGGCGCTCGCGATCGCCCTGCTGCTCCTGACCCCGCCCGCCGCGGCGGGCGATGTGGCACCCCTGACCTGCGAGCGGATCCCGCAGCTGGTCGACGCCTATTTCCAGAAGCACATCAGCTACGGCTACCTGAACGAGGAGCTCCGCTCGCGGGCGGTCGACTCGTACCTGAAGCGGATCGATCCCTCCAAGACCCTGCTGCTCGAGGGCGAGGCCAACGCCCTGCGCGCCTCGCTGCTCGGCATCTTTCACGACGTCTACAGCGGCGACTGCAGCCGCCTCGAGAGCCTCCAGCAGGACATCCTGCGCCGCTACCGGGAGATGGAAAACTTCGTCCGCACGTTCGTGAGCCGCGAGGACTACGCCGTGGATCCGAGCGTCATGATCGTGATCGACCCGGATAAGCGCGGTTATCCGAAGACGCCGGAGGAGCGCGACCGCTTCTACTCCCATCTCATCCATTTCCACATGTCGAACTACCTGAACACGGACCTCGACATGGGGGAGGCGAAGCAGAAGCTGATCCACCGCTACGAGCTGATGACGCGCCGGGCCGGTGAGCTCGAGGCCACAGACGTCTATGCCGCCTTCCTCGACGCCTTCGCCAGCTCGCTCGATCCTCACTCCCACTACCTCTCGGCCGAGGTGCTCGAGGACTTCCAGATCGAGATGCGGCTCTCCCTCGACGGGATCGGCGTCGCGCTGTCGTCGAGGGACGGCTACTCGGTGGTGGAGAAGATCATCCCCGGTGGCGCTACGGACCGGCTGGGCGTGCTCGAGCCCCGCGACAAGGTCATCGGCGTTGCCCAGGAAGACCTCGAGTTCGTCGACGTGATCGATATGGACCTGCGCGACGTCGTGCGGTTGATCCGGGGCAAGCGCGGAACGAAGGTGCACCTGCGCATGCTTCGCCAGGGCGCAACCACGGAGCGCTTCACGGTCACCATCGTGCGGGACAAGATCGACCTCGAGGAGCGGTCGGCCAAGCTCCGCTTCGAGGAGTTCCCCCGCGGCGATCAGTCCTTCAAGCTCGCGATCATCGAGCTGCCGTCGTTCTACGGCGACCGGAATCCCTCCAAGCGCCAGAGCTCGCGCGACCTGCGCCAGCTGCTCGCGGAGGTGAAGAGGGAGAAGGTCGACGGCCTGCTGCTGGACCTCTCGCGCAATGGCGGGGGCCTGCTGGAGACCGCGGTCGAGATCGCCGGCTTCTTCATCCCGGACGGCGGGGTGGTGGCGGTGAAGGGAACCGAGGGCGAGGTCCATGTCATGAACGATCCCGACGACGGCCTCCTCTACGACGGCCCCATGGTGGTGCTGACCTCCCGGGTCAGCGCCTCGGCTTCCGAGATCGTGGCGGGCGCGCTGAAGGACTACCGGCGGGCTGTGCTGGTCGGCGACGACCACACCTTCGGCAAGGGCACGGTCCAGTCGATGGTGCCGCTGCCGCCGGGCCTGGGCGCCCTCAAGGTCACCACCGCGCTCTTCTTCCGGCCGGGCGGCGAGTCCACCCAGCACGCCGGCGTCTCGTCGGACATCGTGATTCCGTCGCTCTCCAACACCGACGACTATGGCGAGCAGTACCAGCCCTTCTCGCTGCCGTCGCAGCGCATCTCGCCCTACCTGACGAAG
Organism: Pseudomonadota bacterium; assembly: GCA_027295775.1. Taxonomy (GTDB): domain Bacteria; phylum Myxococcota_A; class UBA9160; order UBA9160; family UBA4427; genus JAPUKG01. The sequence goes on along the minus strand of JAPUKG010000158.1, from coordinate 21,406 downwards.
AGCGACGGCAACGCACCGGGGAAGACATGGACGATGGTGACCCGTGACGTGGTCTCCGAGCTCTCCCGGCGCTCCGCCCAGCGCGTGGAGGACAGCGAGGAGTTCGCCGACATCCGCAGGCGTCTCGCCGAGGCCCGCGAGCGGGACGGGGTGATCCACCTGGCGGAGATCCTCGAGGAGAAGCAGAAGGAGAAGGAGAAGGTCGCCAACGCGGAGGCCGAGGACGGCGCCGCCGCCGGGGACGCCTCCGTCGCGCCCCCGAAGGAGCGGCGCACCGCGGACGAGGGCAAGCCCACACCCCAGCAGGTCGAAGCCCTGCGCATCCTGGCCGACTACGTCGACCTGACCAGCTAGGCACAGTACTCTCCAGGCCATGGAACTCGACGACGCCACTCGCCATCAGATCGACTCGCTCGTCGCCTCCCACGACGTGACCCTGTTCATGAAGGGCGACCGGACGGCCCCGCAGTGCGGCTTCTCGGCCACCGTGGTGCGCATCCTCGACTCCCTGGTGCCGGAGTACCAGACCGTGGACGTGCTCGCGGATCCCGCCATCCGGGAGGGGCTCAAGATCTACTCCTCCTGGCCCACGATCCCGCAGCTGTACGTGAAGGGAGACTTCGTCGGCGGATGCGACATCATCCAGGAGCTCTACGACTCCGGCGAGCTGCAGGTGACCCTGGGCGTCGAGACGCCCGAACTCGGCGCGCCGCCCAGCGTGACCGTGACCGAGGACGCCGCCGAGGCGCTCCGCCAGGCAATCCGGGAGTCCGGCGCCGGCGGCCGCGAGATCCACCTGGGCATCGACGCGCGCTTCCAGAACACGCTCTTCTTCTCCCCGGTGGCCCCGGGCGAGATCGCCGTCGAGTCGGCCGGGATCACCCTCTATCTCGATCCCATCAGCGCCGGCCGCGCCGACGGCGTGACCATCGACGCCGTGCACAAGGATGGCGGGATCGGCTTCCAGATCGAGAACCCGGGCGCCACTGCCGCAACCGGCAGCTGATGCCGCTGCAGATCCTCAACGCCGGACCGGACCCGGTCGTGATTGCCGGAAAGGTTCGCGACTCCATTGCGCACGAGCTGCCGGACGCCGAGGTCGAGGTGCTCCCCGTGAGCCCCGGACACTTCGAGATCCGGGTGGTGTGGGCGGGCTTCGCCGACAAGAACCGCGTCCAGCAGCAGCAGGCGGTCTACAAGGCGATCACCCCGCTCATGACGGGCGATGCGCCCCCGGTGCACGCCGTCGACAAGATGGAGTGCGTGGTCCCGTAGGCCCGCGGCCGGCCTGCTGGGTCTACTGGGTCGACTTCACCGCCCTCGACGTCTTCCCCTGAGCCGCCGGGATTCCCGAGGCCGTCCAGTGCGCTAGAAGAGACTGCCCTGTCCTCCGCGAGGCGGCACGGAGCGGCGCGGCGCCTTCTTGCGCGGGCTGCGGGGGGACTTCGCGGGGAGGAGCTTCACGCGGCGCACCGGCTTGGAGGCCAGGCGGGTACCCCGGGCGGCCACCCCGGTGGGCTCCAGGGTCGACAGGTCGAACACCGAGTCGCTCTTCCGCTGTCGCTTGGCCGGCGCGAACACGAGCTTCACCCGGCCTGTCTCGCCCTCCGGGAGCAGCAGGTCGATTCGCCCCGCGCGGTCCTTGATGAGCGTGTATTCCCGGTTGCGGATGAACTTCTCGATGCGGATGCGCTTGGCATAGGCGGTGCGCGCCTTGTCGCGGTACACGACGGTGAACTCAGCGCCCGACTCGGGATCGAAGGGCGCGCAGTAGAGGAGCCGGCCGCTGAACAGGTGCTTCTCGGACGGCGTCATCACACGGTACGTGCCGTCGTCCGCGACCCCCAGCACCAGGTCGTACTCGCTGACCGTCAGCTTGAACTCATCGCCCCGGACGCTCGAGCCGAAGAACCCGGAAGCCCGGTCGTAGGCGAGGTTGATGCTGGGGGCGGCCACGGCCTTCCGGTCCACCGACTGGAAGCGCGCCACCTCGGTCCGACGCGGCAAGGCCTCGCCGTAGCGCTCGAGCAGTCCCTTCACGTAGCGAATCGTCGTCCTGGTGAGCTGCTTCAGCTCCCGGTCGACTGCCCGGATCCGCTTGGCCATCTCGCCCAGCTCACTCCGGTTCTTCTCGACGTCGTAGGCGGAGATGCGCCGGATGCGGAGATCGAGGAGCCGGGTCACATCGTCGTCGACCATGGGCCGCACGAAGAGGGCTTCGTGGACCACCATGCCCTTCAGGACGGCGGCGCGCACCGATTCGGACGTCTTCGCCGTTTCGATCTTCTTGTAGATCCGCTTCTCCACGAAGATCTGCTCGAGCGTAAGCCAATGCTGACGGTCGATCAGCTGACCGCGCTCGTGCTGGAGCTCCGCTCGAATCTGCTCCTTCAGCTGCTCGGTGAGCGCAACCAGCACCTCGCTCACGGTCATCTCGACGGGCCTTCGGTCCACGATCACGACCAGGTTCGAGGACACGCTGAGGTTGCAGTCCGTGTAGGCCAGGAGCTGGGGGATTACCTCGTCGGCGTTGGCACCCCGGGCCAGGGTGAGCTCGATCTCGACGTGGTCGGTGGTGAAGTCGTCGATCGACGCGATCTTGACCCGGCCCTTCTGGGCCGCCGCCTCGATCGAGGCGATCAGGCTCTCGGTGGTGGTTCCGTACGGGATCTCGCGAATGACCACGTGTTTGGAGTCGCGCACTTCGATCCGCGCGCGCACGTCGACCTTGCCGCGGCCGTCGTCGTAGGCGGACGCATCCATGAGGCCGCCCTGGAGAAAGTCCGGCAGCAGGGTGGTGCGCTTGCCCTCGAGCAGGGCCATCTGCGCCTCCCACAGCTCGCGCAGGTTGTGGGGCAGGATCCGGGTCGCCATGCCGACGGCGATGCCCTCGATCCCCAGCATCAGGACCACCGGGAGCTTGGCCGGAAGCGCGACCGGCTCGCGGTTGCGCCCGTCGTAGCTCGGGACGAACTCGGTCAGCGCTTCGTTGAAGAGGGTCTCGAGCGCGAGTGGCGTGAGTCGGCACTCGATGTAGCGGGGCGCGGCAGCGGGATGGCCGGTGATCAGGTTGCCGAAGTTCCCCTGGCGGTCGATGAAGAGCTCCTTGTTCGCCAGCACCACCAGGGCGTCGCCTATGGCGGCGTCGCCGTGTGGGTGCAGCTTCATGGTGTCGCCGATCACGTTGGCCACCTTGTGGTAGCGACCGTCGTTCTTCTCGAAAAGGGTGTGGAGGAGACGGCGCTGGACCGGCTTGAGACCGTCCCGCAGGTCGGGGATCGCACGGTCGAGGATGAAATAGCTCGCGTAGTCGATGAAGTGTCGTTCCATCAGCGCTTCGAGTTGCGCCACGGGATCTCCTAGACCACGTCCGTCGCGAGGTTCTCGACGATGAAGGAACGGCGCTCCGGCGTGTTCTTGCCCATGAAGAACTCGAGGCAGCGCCCCACCTCGCCCAGGTCGTGCACCGCCACGGGCAGGAGGCGTATGTCCTCGCCGATGAAGCGGCCAAACTCCTGGGGACTGATCTCGCCCAGGCCCTTGAAGCGCGTGACCTCCGGGCCGCGCAGCACCGCGAGGGCCTCGTCCCGCTCCTTCTCGCTGTAGCAGTAGCGGGTCTCCTGCTTGTTGCGCACCCGGAAGAGCGGAGTCTCCAGGATATACAGATGCCCCTTGATGACCAGCTCTTCGAAGTAGCGCAGAAAGTAGGTGAGGAGCAGATTGCGGATGTGCATGCCGTCGACGTCGGCGTCGGTAGCGATCACCACCCGGTTGTAGCGGAGCCCGTCGATCCCTTCCTCGATGCCGAGCGTGCGCATGACGTTGTAGAGCTGCTCGTTCTTGTAGATGGCGTCGCGCTTGAGGCCGAAGCAGTTCAGCGGCTTGCCCTTGAGAGCGAAGACCGCCTGGGTCTCCACGTCCCGCACCGGGATCATGACGCCACCGGCCGAGTCCCCCTCGGCGATGAATACGGTGGACTCCTCGCGCCGCGCGCCGCGCTTGTCGTCGTAGTGGACCCGGCAATCCGTCAGCTTCGGAATGCGGATCGCCACCTTCTTGGCCCTCTCCCGCGCCTCCTTCTTGATGGCGGTGAGCTCCTTGCGCAGCTTCTCGTTGGCGCTCACCTTCTCGAGGAGCGCACGGGCAAGCTCGGGGCTCTGGTGCAGCGCCCGCACCACCTGGTCCTTGATCAGTGGCAGGAGCCAGCGTCGCACGTCCGTGGAACCCAGCTTGTTCTTGGTCTGGCTCTCGAAGACCGGCTCCTGGAGCTTGACCGAGACGGCGCCGATGATGCCGTCGCGCACGTCCTCGCCGGAGAAGCTCTTCTTGGCAAACTCGTTCACGCCCTTGAGCAGACCCTCTCGGAAGGCGCTCTGGTGGGTGCCCCCGTCGTTGGTGTATTGCCCATTCACGAAGCTGAAATAGGTCTCGCCGTAGTTGTTGGTGTGGGTGAACGCGAACTCCACGCGGTCCGAGACCACGTGCACGATGTCGTAGAGCGGGGGCTCGTCCCCGATCTCTTCGCCCAGCAGATCCCCCAGGCCGTTCCGGCTGTAGAACTTCTGGCTGTTGTAGACGAGGGTGAGGCCGCTGTTCAGGTAGGCGTAGTAGCGAAGCCGGTGCCCGATGAACTCCTCGTTCCAGTCGAAGCGCTCGAAGATCTCGGGATCCGGGGTGAAGCGCACGAAGGTCCCGTCGGGCGCCTCCTGGTCGCGGCCCTTCTTGTCGCTCACCAGCTTGCCGCGCTGGAACGCCGCGCGGCGGAAGCGCCCGTCCCGGTAGCTGACAGCCTCGAACTCGCACGAGAGCGCATTCACGGCCTTGGTGCCGATACCGTTCAGCCCGACCGAGAACTGGAATACGTCGTCGTTGTACTTGCCGCCAGTGTTGATCTGGCTCACACACTCGACGAGCTTGCCGAGCGGGATTCCCCGTCCGAAGTCGCGCACGGAGACCGTGGGGCCCTCACGCTCGATCTCGACCCGGCGTCCCTCGCCCATGATGAACTCATCGACCGCGTTGTCGATCACCTCCTTCAGCATCACGTAGATGCCGTCCATGGGGTGACCGCCGTCGCCCAGGCGGCCGACGTACATGCCCGTGCGCAGCCGGATGTGCTCCAGCGCGTCCAGGGTCTGGATCGACTTCTCGTCGTATTTTGCCTGAGACCGGGCCATCGTTGGCAGAGCACTCCCGAACCGAGGCGCACCGGGGCTCGGAGGCGCTGTCTTCCACCGGGACGTCGTGGGGAGCGGGGGAAGGCTCGCGGAGTTGTCGCGGGGCGTCAAGCGCGCTGGCGTCGTCGGATTTCCCGCATCTCCCGGGACCTGAGCAGGCGGCCCATGCCGCCGAGAGCCGTGCAGCTGCGGGAGGCCGCGCGGGCGGCCAGATCCAGGCTTTCGAGGACGCTCCAGCCGTGGGCCAGGCCGGCGGCGAACGCACCGTGGAAGACGTCTCCGGCGCCCGTGGTGTCGCGCACGCGGACGCGTTCGGCGCCAATCCGGCGCACCCGGCCGTCGACCAGAGCCAGGGCGCCCCGCCGACCCAGGGTAACGACGGGGCTTCCGCCGAACTCGTCGTGCAGCGCGTGCAGGGTCTGCCGGGGATCGCCGCGGCCCCACGCCTGCGTGAACTCGAGCGGGACGATGGCGTGATCGACGTAGGGGAGGAGGCGGACGAAGGCCGGCCGAGCGTCGCTGAAGTCGCCGATCACGACGGCTCCGCACCTCCGCGCGTGCTTTACAGCCCGGAGAGCGCTCGCGGAGAAGTGCCCGTCGACCAGCAGCAGCGCCCGGTCGTCGAGGGCCGGAAGATCGAGGCCCGGGGCCGCCCGCTCCACCGGCCGCCGGTCCGAGACGAGAAAGCGCCGCTCGCCTCCCCGGCGGTTCACGAGCACGGTCGCGACAATCGTGGGGAAGCGCGGGTCCCGCAGCAGCCGCCGGGTGCCCACGCGGCGTTCGCGCAGCATCCGGGTCAGCTGTCGGCCCTCCTCGTCGTCGCCGATCACCGAGAGGAGCTGGGTGTGGCAGCCGAGGACCGCCGCCTGGGCCAGGGCGGTGGTGACCATGCCGCCGGCGCAGACCTCGCGCTCCTCGTAGCGTGTGCGCGTGCCCGTGAGGGTGAACCCATCCACCACCAGGAGGTGATCCAGGACACTCAACCCCAGCCCGAAGATCCGCTCGAACCGCACCCGTCTCCGCCCCTTGCAATCCCCCGTCGATTCCCGCATGACTAGCCCAGCGAAGCGCCAGGGGCCCGCCCCGACCAGCCGAGAACCAGTGACTCGCTGGATGCATCCAAACCGACCAGATCCCTCCGCTGGGGGACCCGACCGGATCGCCGGTCCAATCGACCGGGATCGCCGGTCCAAGAAGGGAGAACGAGGATGAAGACGAGGATCGTGCTGGCATCCGCCGCGGCGGCCCTGTTCACGGCGGGCTTCGTCGGCTCGGCCGGCGCAGATAGCCACGAGGGCGGCGAGGCCGAGAAGGTGAAGTGCGAGGGCGCGAACAGCTGCAGCGGGAAATCCGAGTGCAAGACCGCGCACAGCGAGTGCGGTGGCAAGAACTCCTGCAAGGGCAAGGGCTGGATCTATCTCTCGGCCGAAGAGTGCGAGAAGGCGAAGGCACCGACCGAGGGTTGAGCCTCGACGAGTCCGGCGGGCCGCACGCGCGGCCCGCCGGTCCACCCATGTCCGCCTCCCCCAAACCCGCCGTCCAGTCGAGATCGCCGTCGCGCACGCGACCCACCGATGCCCCGTTCCTCGGAGTCGGCGTAGGCCTCCGGCCCGCGCACTATCCCGCGGTACTCGAGCGCGCTGGGGAAGGCCGCCTCGGCGTCGACTGGCTCGAGGTCCTGAGCGAGAACTACATGGTGCCCGGAGGCCGGCCCCTGCGCATGCTCGACGCCGTGCGCTGCCACGCGCCGGTGGTGCTCCACGGCGTATCGCTGAACGTGGGCTCCACCGATCCGCTGGACGAGGACTATCTGGACGCGCTCGACGCGCTGGCGCAACGGACCGATCCAGCCTGGATCTCGGACCACCTGTGCTGGACCGGCGTGGCCGGCCGGAACCTTCACGACCTGGTCCCCCTGCCCTACTGCGACGAGTCGGCCCGGCACGTGGCCGAGCGCGTCGCGCGGGTGCAGGACCGGCTCGGACGACGCATCGCTCTCGAGAACGTCTCGTCCTACCTGTCGTACAAGGCAGACGTCGTGCCCGAGTGGGAATTCCTGATCGACATCGCCGAGCGGGCGGATTGCGGGATCCTGCTCGATGTGAACAACGTGTTCGTGAGCGCGCACAACCACGGCTTCGACGCGGCGACGTACCTGCTCGCGATCCCGCCCGAGCGGGTCTTCCAGATCCACCTGGCGGGCCACAGCGAGTCCGGACCGCTGCTGATCGACACGCACGACCATCCGGTGTGCGAGGAGGTGTGGGATCTGTACGAGCTGGCGATCCGCCACACGGGCGCGGTCTCCACCCTGATCGAGTGGGACGATCGCCTGCCCTCGTTCGACGAGCTGGTGGCCGAGGCCGACCGCGCGCGCGCGATCCTCGAGCGCGTGACCGGCGGCGGCTCCGGCGACGGCTTCGACGGCGGGGCTGCCTGACGTGTCGCTCCGCGGAGCTCAACAGCTCGTGTGGCGCCTGGTCACCGGGCCCGAGGGAGTCCGCGCGGCGCTGGAAGAGAGCGCCGCGGACGCCCGCGCGCTGACCGAGCTCATCGAGGGCGACGATCGGCTGTCGGCCCCCGAGCGGTTGGAGGTGTACGCCACCGCCTACTTCGTGCGCATCCACGACGCGCTGGCGGAGGACTATGCGGCGCTCGCCTGGAGCCTGGGCGCGGATCCGTTCCACGATCTCGTGACCTCGTACCTGGCCGTGCGCCCGCCCCGGCACCCGTCGCTTCGCTTCGCGGGCGAGGCGCTTCCCTGGTTCCTCGCGGACCATGCCGCCGCCGAGCCCTTCCGCCACCGTTGGGCCTGGGCACCGGACCTGGCGCGCCTCGACTGGGCGCTGGTGGACGCCTTCGACGCGCCGGATGCAACGCCCGCCGTGCGCGAGGACTTTGCGCGCGTGGCGCCCGAACGCTGGGCAGACCTGCACCCGGTGCTCGACGCCTCGGTGCAGCTCCTGGACCTGGCCTGGCCGGCCCATACCCTGCGCGGCGCCTTCGAGCGGAACGAGTCGCCGCCGGAGATCGCCGCGGCTCCCACCCCGCTGTGCGTGTGGCGATCCCGGGAGCGCGTTCGCTACCGGGCCCTCGACGCCCTCGAGACCGAAGCGCTCGCCGGCACGAGCCGGGGGGCGAGCTTCGGCGAGACCTGCGAGCAGGCGGCCGCGACTGTCGGCGAGGTGGAGGCCCCGGCGCGCGCCGCCGCCTGGTTCGGGCGCTGGGTCGAGGACGGGTTGATCGTGTCGCCGAGCCCAGGCGCCGCTACGGGTTGATGTCCCGCTGGGTGACGCCCCACGCGCCCGTCGGCGAGCGGAACACCAGCACTCGCTGGGACGTCGTGATCGTGGCCACCTGGGATCCGGCGCTGAAGTCCTCGAGCCGCTCGTGGATGCGCAGCGGGATCTCGAAGAACTTGCCCGCGTTGGCGGAGAAGCCGAGGGCGCGGCGGTTGGTCACGACCAGTCCGGTGCTCTGTCCCACGCGGATCGCCACGAGGGTCTCGCCCGGCCCGATCCCGTTCTCCACCCAACGCCGGTTCCGGCTGTCGAATGCGAGCGCCCGCTGCCCCGTCAGAACCAGCGCGACGCGACCGCCGATCCAGGCGCGCTCGGGCACGGACTCCGCCAGCCGCAGCGGCGCCTCCCGCCAGCTCGACGTGCCCGGGGCGACACCGAGCAACCTCTTGCTCGTGATGGCGACCCCCACGCGGCCCCGCGCGCCTGTCCAGTACACCGTCTCGCCCTCGTCGAGGCGGAGCCGGATGCGCCCGCTGCCCTCCGCGTCGAAGGCCGTGACGTCGCGGTCGATCACGACGACCTCGACCACATCCTCCAGCACCGCGTCTCCCAGATCGGCCTCGGCGAGGGCCAAGCCGGCTCCGAGCTGGGCGGCGAGCAGCATCAGCGGGACTGCGACTGTGGTGGGGGTGCGACTCACGCGGCGGTCTCCCTACCCATTCGACTGTACTGCTCCCCCCGGAATTCGGCCCTTGGGCCCCTGGACCGGCGGGGCGCCAGCCCAGATGGTATCCACAGGTCCGTGGATCCCCGTTACGTCGGAGAGCTCAACCGAGGCACCAGGCCCGCGTCCCCGGGAGAGTTCCCTCCCGTGCGGTTCGGTCCGCTCACCGTCTCGCCGCCGGTGGTGCTGGCGCCCATGGCCGGAATCACCAACTACCCGTTTCGCGCCCTGTGCCGGCGCTTCGGCGCAGGCCTGTACGTGAGCGAGATGATCACGGCCCGGGCGCTGGTAGAACAGAACACCCGGACGCTCCAGCTGGCGGGCTTCAACCCCGACGAGAGCCCGCGCAGCATCCAGCTCTACGGGATCGATCCCCACTACCTGGGCGAGGCCGTTGCCATGCTCACCGGCGAAGACAGGGTGGACCACATCGACCTGAACTTCGGCTGCCCGGTGCGCAAGGTAACGCGTCGCGGGGGCGGCGCGGCCATCCCGGTCAAGCCGAACCTGCTGAGGCGAATCGTGCGCGCGGCGGTCCGCGCCGCCGGCCCGGTTCCGGTCACCCTGAAGTTCCGCATCGGCCTCGACGACCGCTACCGGAGCTTCCTCGACGCGGGCCGGATCGGCGAAGAGGAGGGCTGCGCGGCAGTGGCCCTGCACGCGCGCACCGCGGCCCAGATGTACGACGGCGAGGCACACTGGGAGACGATTGCCGAGCTCGCGGACGCCGTGACCTCCATCCCGGTGCTCGGCAACGGCGACATCTGGGAGGGGTGGGACGCCCTGCGCATGATGCGCACCACGGGCTGTGACGGCGTCGTGGTGGGCCGGGGCTGCCTCGGGCGCCCGTGGCTCTTCCGCGACCTGGCCGACGTCTTCGCGGGGCGCGAGCCCCAGGACCCGCCGCACTTCGGCGAGATCGCGCGCATCATGGTGGAGCACGCGACGGCGCTGGCCGAGTGGATGGGCGAGCTGCCGGGCCTGCGATCGTTCCGCAAGCACGCCACCTGGTACACCAAGGGCTTTCCCGGCAGCGCGCGGCTGCGCGATCGCCTGATTCGCGTGGAGAGTCTGCGCGACCTCGAGAAGGTTCTCGCCGAGACGGATCCGGAGTGGCCCTTCCCCGCCACGGCCATGCGCGTCCCGCGCGGCAAGAGCGGAGGCCGCCAGCGGGTGGCCCTGCCCGAGGGCTACCTGGACGACCTCGAGGACGACACGCCGCCGTGCAGCGCAGCGGAGGATCCGGCCTCGGGCGGGTGAGGCCGGGGCGGCCCGTTCAACCGGCCGGGGCGGCCTAATCGACCAGCGCCAGGATCCGCTCGGCGCGGTCGATCCGGGCGGTGGTGCCCTCCTTGATCCGCTGGGCTGTGGCCTCCACGTCGAGCATGCGGCGGTTGATCCAGGACGCCGCTAGGTCGAAGCGCCGCGAGTCCACGTTCGCCTGCTTCAGAAGCTCGGCGCCGACGATCACGTCGATCACGATGTCCGCCAGGGAGCGCGCCGAGAGCAGCGCGTAGTCGAAGTCCGCCATCAGCGCGCTCGAGGCGTCCAGAATGCGCTCGATGCCGTGGCGCACCTTGTCGGCGTACTCCTGGAGGGGCGGATCGCTGAGTCCTTCCAGCTCCTTGCCGATCTCCTCGAACACCACCTGGAGGGCGCCCTTGCCGATCTCCTTGAGGGCGAAGGACACCTGGATCTCGGACGTGCCCTCGTAGATGGTGGTGATGATGCTGTCCTGGTGGAGCTTGCCGACCTCCGACTCCGCCATGAAGCCGAGCCCACCGTGGACCTGGATGGCGGCCCGGGTGATGAAGTCCGAGTGCTCGGTGGCCAGGTACTTGGCCAGGGGCGTCAGCAGTCGGTAGCGCGTCTCGTTCTTGTGATAGAGGTCATCGAGGTCGGCCCGCTCGGCGGCATTGAGATCGGGGTGACTCGCCAGGTGGACGCGGATCGCGCGGTTTCGGTCGACCAGTACGCACGCCCGGTACAGGAGCGCCCGGCTCCCCTCGAGCGCCAGCACCATGCGCGCGAGCAGGTTCTTCATCAGCGGCTGGTCGCCGATGGGCTTGCCGAACTGCACGCGCTCCCGGGCGTAGCGAAGCGCCGCGGCCAGGGCGGCCTCCGAGATGCCGATGCCCTGGGCGGCCACCCCCAGCCGCGCGTTGTTCATCAGCGAGAGCATGGCCTTGAAGCCGTCGCCCTTCTTGCCGACCGCCCAGGCCTCGGCCCGCTCGAAGGTGACGGTGGCGGTGGGCGAGCCGTGGATGCCGAGCTTGTGTTCGAGGCGGGCGACGCACACGCCGTTGGGCGTCCCGTCGGGAAGGGTCCGCGGGCAGAGATAGAGGGAGAGACCATTGGTCGTCCCTTTGGACGCGTCGAACGTGTCGTCGTCCCGCGCCAAGACCAGGTGGACCTCGCAGCCGCCGTTGGTGATGAAGATCTTCTCTCCCTCGAGGAAGAAGCGGCCGCCCTCCTCGGTGGCGCGGGTGGTGATCCCCCCCAGGTCCGATCCCGCCTGGGACTCGGTCAGGTCCATGGCGCCCATGACCTCGCCCGACGCGAAGCGCGGCAGGTACTGCTGTTTGAGCTCCTCGGAGGCGTACTGCTGGATGTCCTCGGCCACGCCCGTCTGCAGGCCGACGATGGTCATGAGGCTGGCGTCGGCGCGGGCTACCATCTGGATCACCAGATTGGTCACCAGCGCCGGGAGACCGAAGCCGCCGTACTGCTCTTCCACGCCCAGGCTGACCAGTCCCGCCTCGCGGAGCTTGTCGTAGCCGGCCTGGATGTGGTCCGGGTAGAGGACCCGACCGTCCTCTAGCCGCGCGGCCTGCTCCCAGCCGCGCCGCGCGTCTACCTCGATCTCGGCGCAGATCCCCGCCGCCGTCTCGAGGACGCCGACCAGGGCGGCCTTCTCGGCCTCGACGTCGACGTCCTCGCCCTTGCGCAGGCGGAAATAGCGGTCCCAATCCACCAGCTCGCGCACGTAGAGGAGGACACCGCCACCGAGATAGCTGCTCATGGACCCTCCATCGGCTGATCGGGAAGGTCCCTTCATAGCCCCGTTCCGGGCTGACTCGAAGTCAGTGCGGCGCGAAGTCGGCTCTACAGCCGTTCGGCGAAGAGGAGTGCGCGCTCGGCCAGCTCCTCCGCCTGGCGCCCGGCGGTGTCAAATCCCTCGCCCACGGTCTTTCCCTGGAGGTAGCGGGCGTGGATACCTTCGGAGATGACGGAGAGCTTGTAGTGGGCCAGCGCTCGGTAGAAATCCATGGTCGAGACGTCGCGCCCGCTGCGGCGGCCGTACTCGGCGATCAGCTCGCTGCGGGTCAGGAACCCTGGCGCCGCCGTCAGCGCCTGGCGCTGCTCGATGCCGTCGCGCGCTCCGCGATCATTCAGCTCGCCCCAGAAGATCAGCGTGTAGCCCAGATCGGTCAGCGGATCGCCCAGCGTCGCCATCTCCCAGTCGAAGATCGCCACGAGCCGGCCCGGATCGTCGGGGTCGAGCGCGATGTTGCCCAGGCGGTAGTCGCCGTGCACGATCGTCGGCGCAGGCGACTCCGGGATGGCGCCCCGGAGCTTTTCGATCACCGCCTCGATGGCGGGCAGCTCGCGCGTCTTCGAGCGCTCCCACTGCTGGGACCAGCGCCGCACCTGCCGCTCGAGAAAGCCGGCGGGGTGGCCGAACTCGCCCAGCCCGACCGCCTCGTAGTCGACGGCGTGAAGCGCGACCAGGGTGTCGACCAGGGCCAGACTCATGCGCCGCCGGTCCTCTTCCTTCTCGGCGTAGCCGGGCGGGAGCGACTCGTGCAGCACGACGCCCGGGGTGTAGGTCATGACGTAGAAGGGGGCGTCGTTGACGGAGGTGTCCTCGCACAGCGCGATGCTGCGCGGCGCCGGCACCTCGGTGTTCGCGAGGGCGGCCAGGACGGTGTACTCGCGCACCATGTCGTGAGCCGTGGGCAGCACGTGACCCAGCGGCGGACGCCGCAGCACCCACTCGCGGCCGCCGTCCGCGGCGCGCACGACGTAGGTGAGGTTCGAGCGGCCGCCGGGGATCCGCTCGAAGCGCAGGGGAACATCGCCGCCCGGGACGTGCTCGGAGAAGAAGCGCGCGACCGCCTCCCTTCGAATTCCCGGAACGTCCCCCGCCGCGTCCATGTGGCGATGCTACAGCAGCCAGGCCAGCAGCAGAGGGACCGTCACGAAGGACAGCAGCGTCGAGAGCATGACCAGGCCGGCGACCTCCGACGGCGAGCGGCCGTGGCGCTGGGCCATCATGTAGTTGAAGACCGCCACCGGCATGGCGCAGTCGATGATGAAGACGCCCCGGGCAACACCCTCGAGGCCGAGCAGTGCGGCCACACCGGCGCCGACGACCACGCCCATGCCGATTCGCATCAGCGACAGCGCGAGTCCGCGGGGGATGCGGCCGAGGGACAGCTCGGCCAGGGACACGCCGAGCGTGAGCTGCATCAGCGGAATCGTGAACCCGCCCAGCAGACGGGTCGTGTCGATCAGCCAGCCGGGAACCGCGACACCACTGGCCAGTACCGCGGCAGCCGCGGCCGCCGAGTACGCCAGCGGCTGGCGCAGCAGGAAGCCCGGCGAGGCGGTCCCGCTCCAGACCCACTGGCCGAAGGTGAAGTGGGTGATGGTGACCGTGGCGAAGAAGACGACTCCCAGCGCCAGCCCGACCTCCCCGAACGCGAACAGGCAGACCGGCAGGCCCATATTGCCGGCGTTCATGTACATCATCGGGCCGAGGTAGGTGTCGTGGCGCAGGCCCGCCAGGCGCAGGACGAGCGCGCCGATGGCGGCGAAGGCGACCAGTGCGAGGAGCGTCGCGCCGAGCATCTCGGTCAGGGCTTCGCCGTCCAGCGACACCGCGACCAGGCTCGAGAAGACCAGACACGGCGCACCGACGTTCATGATCAGGTCGGTGACGAGCTCGGTGTCATAGCGCCGGCCCAGTCGGACCCAGCCGAAGCCCAGGGCCGCGCAGAGGTAGACGGGGGCCACGATCGCGAGCAACTCGCCCAGCACGGCGGCATCGTAGCGTCACCGAGGTCGTCCGCCGCGGGGTAGAATGGACCACACCAACCCCCGGAGAGCCCGTGGATCCCTACGAACCGCGCTTCGACTCCAAGCGATCCCCGGTGCTGGGAACGCGCGGCATGGTGGCGTCGAGCCAGCCGCTCGCCACGGCGGCGGGCCTGCGCGCGCTCCGCGCCGGGGGGAACGCCGCCGACGCCGCGGTCGCCACGGCCGCAGCGCTGAACGTCACCGAGCCCAACATGACCGGCATCGGTGGCGACTGCTTCGCGCTCTACTACGACGCCGAGACCCGGGCGGTGAGCGCGCTGAACGGCTCAGGGCGCGCGCCCGCAGGCCTCTCCATCGACCTCCTGCGGCGCGAGGGCCTGGGCGACGAGCTGCCCCGGTTCCACGCGCACACCGTGACGGTACCCGGCGCGTGCGCCGGCTGGTGCGACTTGCTCGAGCGGCACGGCAGCCTGCCGCGCCAGGAGGTGCTGGCCCCGGCCATCGAGCTGGCCGAGGGAGGCTTCCCAGTCGCGCCCATCACGGCCTTCCTGTGGAAGCTCGGCGCCGAGACCCAGCTGTGCCGATCGCCGGGCGGCCGGGAGCTCACCATCGACGGCCGCGCGCCGCAGGCTGGCGAGCTCTTCCGCAACCCCACCCTTGCGGGCACCCTGCGCCGGGTGGCCGACAAGGGCGCCGAGGCCTTCTACACCGGCGAGGTGGCGGGCGCCATCGCCGCGGTGGTCCAGGAGCACGGCGGCGTCCTCACCGAGCAGGACCTGGCCGAGCACCGTTCCAGCTGGGAGGAGCCGATCTTCGCCGACTACGGCGGCCTGCGCGTCTGGGAGTGTCCGCCCAACGGTCAGGGGCTGACCGCTCTCCTCGCCCTCGGCATCCTGCGCGGCCTCGACCTGGTCGGCCAGGATCCGCTCTCCGCCGGCCGCCTGCACTTGCTGATCGAGACCATGCGCCTGGCGTTCGCCGACGCGCGCCGGCACATAGCAGACCCGACGTTCGCGGCGATTCCCCTCGACGAGCTCCTGTCCGAGGACTACGCCGCCCAGCGCCGCGCCGAGATCCGCCCCGATCGCGCGAACCCGGATCCGCGCTTCGGACGGCCGCTGGCCAGCTCCGACACGGTCTACATGTGCGCCGTGGACGGGCGCGGCAACGGCTGCTCGTTCATCAACAGCAACTACATGGCGTTCGGCACCGGGCTCGTGCCGCCGGGCTTCGGCTTCACGCTCCAGAACCGCGGCCACAGCTTTAGCCTCGACCCGGACCACGCCAACGCCCTCGAGCCGCGCAAGCGCCCCTACCACACGATCATCCCCGGACTCCTGACGCGCACGTCCGACGGCAGCCTGTACGGGCCGTTCGGTGTGATGGGCGGCTTCATGCAGCCCCAGGGTCACGTCCAGGTGGTGGTCGGGATGACCGACGACGGCCTCGACCCGCAGGCCGCCCTCGACCGCCCGCGCTTCCACCTGGTAGGCGGCGCGCCGCGCGGCGCCGTGGCCCTCGAGCTGGGTGTGCCCGAAGAAACGGTCGCGGAGCTGGCACGCCGCGGGCACGATGTCTCGATCGCGGAGGGCTGGGGGCGCGTGCAGTTCGGGCGCGGTCAGATCATCCGCCGGGACGCGAGCGGCGTCCTCTGGGGTGGGAGCGACCCGCGGGCGGACGGCTGCGCCGGAACCCTGGTGGAGTAGCGGGAGAGGAACGACATGCCGAGAGTCGAGAGTCACAGCGCCAGCATCTACTACGAGCGACACGGCGAGGGGCCCGGCCTGGTCTTCGCCCACGGCGCCGGCGGCAACACCATGATCTGGTGGCAGCAGGTGCCCCACTTCGCCGAGCGATACTCGGTCGTCACCTTCGATCACCGCTGTTTCGGGCGCTCGCGCTGCCCGAGCGACGACTTCCACCCGAAGTACTTCGCCGACGACCTGGTGGCGGTTCTGGACGCCGCGGGAATCGAACGCACCGCCCTGGTCTGCCAGTCCATGGGCGGCTGGACTGGCGTGCGCATGGCGCTCGACCATCCCGAGAGGGTGAGCTGCCTGGCGCTGTGCGGAACGCCGGGCGGAATCTTCACCCCGGAGATCGTCGCGGCCGCTGCGAAGATCGCCACGAACGCGGCTACGGGCATCCGCGGCAACACAGCACTCGCGCCCGACTACCCGTCCCAGCAGCCCGAGATGACCTTCCTCTACGACCAGATCAGCGCGCACAACACGGGCTTCGATCCGCCCGTGCACTTCCCCCGCATGCTCGACGTGCGGGCGCGCGTCCTGCCCGAAGCTCTCGCCGGCTGGACGCTCCCGACGCTGGTCGTGGCGGGCTCCGAGGACCAGCTCTTCCCGCTAGACACGCTGCGCGCAGTGGCAGCGCTCCTCCCCGGCGCCGAGGTCGTGGAGTTCCCCGGCGTTGGCCACTCGTCCTACTTCGAGCAGCCCGACCGCTTCAACACCGTGATCGGCGAGTTCGTGGCGAAGCACTCGCCTCAATAGGCGCGGGAGCTCCGGAGCAGACCTACCCGGCCCCGCTGCTGTCCCGGGAGCGGTTCTTCTCGCGCAGCTGCTCGATCAGGCCGGCGGGGCCGCGCTGGCTCATCAGCTCCTTGAACTGGGAACGGTAGTTGGCCACCAGGCTCACGCCCTCGATCACCACGTCGATGACGAGCCAGTCGCCGTCGCGCTCGCGCAGGCGGTAGTCCATGTCGATGCCGTCCGCCTGGCCGCCGACGATTCGTGTGCGCACCGTGACGTCGCCCCGCTTCTCGACGCGCTCGCCCAGGAACCGGACGGTCTGCTGATCGTAGCGGTCCACGCGGTTTCCGTAGCTGCGGGAGAGGTGGAGCTTGAACTGCTCCACGAACTCGACGCGCTGCTCCTCGGAGAACTTTCGGTAGGCGCGGGCAAGCACCAGACGGGAGATCGTCTCGAAGTCGAAACGCCGGTAGGCCAGGGCCTCGATCTCGGACACTCGCTTCTCCACCGCCCAGTCCTTCTGGGCGAGGATCTCGAGCAGCTCGGTCACGGTCTCCTCGACCACCCTCCGCGCGGACCCGGCCGGGTCCTCGGCGCGGGCGGGCCCGGCCCCCGGGAACGCCGCCAGCGTCCCCAGCAGGACGGCCGAAGCCAGGACGCGGCCGAAATGCACTCTCATTCGCCGTCCAGATCCAATTCGAGCTTGTCCTCGAAGTAGTACAGATCGTCCTCCGACTCTGCTCCGCGATCCTCGTCGGCCACCTCGACGCTCGACTTCCGGTCCTCGACCTTCATCTGCCGATTCTGCAGGAAGGCGCTGCGCAGGAAGACGTAGTAGTCGAAGGAGTCGCGCCGATTCTGCCGGACCTCTTCCAGGAGCATCGAGCGGAAATTCACGATCCGGACGATCGTGACGATCACGGTGGAGCCCCCGGGCAGAAGGTAGCCCCACGGCGTCGAAGCGGTGTCCACGGCGAAGCCGGCGAGCTCGCGAGTGGTGGTCGGGCCCAGCAGCGGGATCATGAGGTACGCGCCCGCCGGCACGCCCCAGGAGCCCAGGGTCTGGCCGAAGTCCTCGTCGTTGAGCGGCACCCCGGCCCAGGAGGCGGTGTCGTAGAAGCCCCCGAACCCGAACAACAGGTTGGTGATCACGCGCACCACGTCCATGGCCGCGTCCTCGCCCTTCCCCTGGAGCAGATCGTTGAGCAGGACCACCGGCATCCCGGTCAGGTCGAAGAAGTCGGCGAAGCGCTCCTGCACGAAGCGGGGAAGGACGAAGTTCCAGCCGATCGCGACGGGCTCCACCAGCCAGCGATCCGCCCCCTCGTTGAAGCTGAAGATCCGGCGATTGATCCCCTCGTAGGGATCGGGCTGCTGGGGTGTCGCGCAGCCCAGCCCAGTCGCAGCCAGGCCGGCGAGCAGGGCGATCGCGACGACGAGGGCGCGCAGGCGGTGGGTCACTCGGACCCCCCGATGTCCGTCTCGTGCACCAGCGTCCCGATCAGCTTCTCGAGGTTCAGGGCGCTGTAGGTGAAGTCGATCTCGTCCCCATCCGCGAGCAGGTCGAGCTCGCCCCCCGGCTCCAGGGTGATGAACTGGTCGCCGAGCAGCCCCGAGGTGCGGATCGAGGCGCTCGTGTCGATCGGGAGCTCGAGGCTGGCATCCAGGTCCAGGCGCACCTCGGCGCGGAGATCGTCGTCGAGGGTGATCGCGGTGACCTGCCCCACCTTGACGCCCGAGATGGCGACGGGCGCCCGCGGCGAGAGTCCGCCGATCTCGTCGAAGCGCGCCACCAGGGTGAGGCCGCCGGGTCCGGCGTACGAGAGCCCACCCACCTGGACGGAGAGGTAGGCCACCGCCAGGAGCCCTCCGAGCACGAAGATGCCGACGGCCAGATCGCGGCCCGAGGTCGATTGCATGGCTCGCTCCTCCGCACGAACGCCTCGCGGCGCGTTCAGACGCCCCACAGCGCGGTGATGAAGTAGTTGGAGATCAGGATGCACACGCTCGCCACCACCACCGTCGAGGTGGTCGATCGGCTGACGCCCTCGGCCGTGGGCTCGCTCGTGTAGCCCCGGTAGGTGGAGATCAGTCCGGCGAGCAGACCGAACACGACGCCCTTGAGCACACTGGCCAGGACGTCGTCGCGAAAGTCGACCGCGTTCTCCAGGCTGGAGAGGTAGCTGCCCGGGTCCAGTCCGAGGAGTTCCACCACCACAACGTAGCCACCGAACACACCGACGACGATGAACAGGGCCGAGAGCAGCGGCATCGCGATCAGCAGCGCCAGCGCCTTCGGATAGACGACGAAATGGATGGGGCTGATGGACATCATACGGAGCCCGTCGAGCTGGCCGGTCGTCACCATGGCGCCGATGCCGGCGGCGGTGGCCGAGCCTGCGCGGCCCGTCACCAGGAGTCCGGTCAGCACGGGGCCGAGCTCGCGAATCAGGCTGAGCCCGACGACGGCGCCCAGGGACTGCTCCGCTCCGAAGCGTGCGAGGGTGTTGTAGGCCTGGAGTCCCAGGACCATGCCGACCACGAAGCCCGAGCCCAGGATGAGCGCGAGGGAACGCACGCCCACGTCATAGATCTCGCGCACCAGCGTGCGGCCGCGCAGTGGCGGTCGCAGCGCGGCGGCCACGACCGAGCCCGCGAAGCGGGTCATGTGACCGAGTCCGGCGACCCAGTCGACGCTGCGCGCCCCGAGCCGCGCGACCGCGCCGGTCACGAGCCGACGCTCCCCGCCCCCGCCCCCGCGGCGGCAGCGACAGCATCGCTGCCCAGGAACTCCACCACCCGCGGATCGCCGCCCGCGACGAGCTCCGCCGGCGTCCCGCCGACAGCAAAGCCGTCGCGCAGGAGCACGAGCTGATCGCCCATGCGCATGGAGGAGGCCATGTGGTGGGAGGTCACGATGATCGTGAGCCCGAGCTCGCGATTGAGTCGGGTGAGCAGCGCCTCGATTCGCTCGACGTTCGGCGGATCGAGACCGGAGAAGGGCTCGTCGCAGAGCAGGATCTCCGGATCCATCACGATGGCGCGGGCCAGGGCGGCCCGCCGCAGCATGCCGCCCGAGAGCTCTCCGGGCAGGAGCTCGTCCACGTCGTCGAGTCCCACCGACGCGAGGCGCCGGTGAACCTCCGACTCGATCTCGAGCTCGTCCTTCGCGGTGTGCTCGCGCAGGGGCAGCGCCACGTTCTCGAAGATCGAGATGGAGTCGAGCAGCGCGCCGTTCTGGAAGAGCATGCCGATCTTGCGCCGCACCCGGGTGAGCTCGCGCTCGCCCAGGCCGGTCACCTCCTCCCCGGCCACGCGGACGCTCCCGGCGTCGGGCCGCTGCAGGCCGCCCACCAGGCGAAGCAGGGTGCTCTTCCCGGAGCCGCTCCCGCCGAGCACGATGGTGACCCGGCCGCGTGGCGCCCGACAGCGCAGGTCCCGAAACACGACGCGGCGACCGAACGCCAGCCGCACCGAATCGAGCTCGACATGCGCCTCCCCGGTAGCCGGGTCGGTCTCGATGGACGCGGTCACGCGGTGCCCCCGATCACCAAACGTTCGTTCGCGAACGCGGCCCAGTCTACCGCTTCGCGTCCTCCGTCCCGGCCCAGGAGCCGGCTCGGCCCAATCCCCACGGGGATAACTATGTATCTGGATATTGAGATAAGCTGATAAATTGTTAAACTCCGGCCCTCGAGCCGCCGAGAGCCAGAATGGCACTCTACCCGTGAGAGGGACCATGATCCGCGCCGAGGGACAAGACCGACTCGAGCGGCTGCTCGCCGACCGGATCCTGGTGCTGGATGGCGCCATGGGCACCATGGTCCAGAGCTACGGCCTGGACGAGAACGACTACCGCGGCGAACGCTTCGCCGATCACCCCCAGGAGCTGAAGGGCGACAACGAGCTGCTCGCGATCACCCGCCCGGAGCTGATCGAGGAGATCCACCACCGCTTCCTCGAGGCCGGCTGCCACATCATCGAGACCAACACGTTCGGCTCCACCGCCGTGGCCCAGGCCGACTACGGCCTCGAGTCGGCGGTGCGCGACATGAACCTGGCCGCCGTGGCGATCGCACGGCGCGCGGTCGACGCCTGGAACGAGCGCACTCCGGACCGGCCGCGCTTCGTGGCCGGCGCCATCGGCCCCACCCCGAAGACGCTCTCGGTCGGCCCCAAGGTGGACGATCCCGCGTTCCGGAGCATCACCTTCGACGCCCTGCGCGAGGCATACGCCGAGCAGGCGCGCGCGCTGGTCGAGGGCGGCGCCGACCTGCTGCTGGTGGAGACGATCTTCGACACCCTGAACGCCAAGGCGGCGCTCGTGGCCATCGACGAGGTCTACGAGGCGCTGGGCCGGCGGTTGCCGCTGATGATCTCCGTGGCGATCACCGACGCCAGCGGCCGCACCCTCTCGGGCCAGACCGTCGACGCGTTCTTCCACTCGGTGGCCCACACCAACCCACTGTCGGTGGGCGTCAACTGCTCCCTGGGTGCCGTGGACATGCGCCCCTACGTGGCCGAGCTGGCGGAGATCAGCTCGACCTTCGTGTCGAGCTACCCGAACGCCGGGCTCCCCAACGCCTTCGGCGAGTACGACGAGGAACCGGCCACGACCAGCGCCCTCCTCCGGGAGTTCGCCGAGAGCGGTCTCGTGAACTTCGTAGGCGGCTGCTGCGGCACCACACCCGACCACATCCGCGCCATCGTCGACGCGGTCGAAGGCGTGGCCCC
>JAPUKG010000157.1 GCA_027295775.1 Pseudomonadota bacterium | reverse complement strand
AGCTCGTGCATCGAGCCGGACCCCCTGCCGGTCGAGCCGGGCCGAGGCTACGCCTTCTCGTTCTTCACCTGCGTGGCGGAGTTCCCTCCGACCAGCCTCAGCCTCGGATTCGGCGAGTACGACGCCGAGGGCGGCTTCCTGCGCATGCGCAATGCGCTCAACACCTCCAAGATCCTGAACTCGGCGCCCGGAATCTGGGAGGAGAACGTCTTCTACTACCAGCCGAGCGGCCCCGACGTGGCGCGCGTCCAGCCCAAGCTCTTCCGGAAGGGCGGTCCGGCCGGCGCGCGGGGAACGATCTGGGCGGACGACTTCTCCTTCCGAGCGCTCGAGAAAGACCGGAGGCGCGCGGGGCGCATGCCCCCGTCGTCCAAACAACCCTTCGTGGGCGCGAGAACCCGGGTGGACGAGCTCGGCAACCTCCGCATCCTGCGCGACGGCGCCTGGCGGGACGTGATCCCGTTCGGGATCTACGTGCACTCCCGGCAGGACTACCGGGTCTACGTAGATGCGGGCTTCGACGTGGTCATGAACGAGCGCGGCTTCGGCGCCGAGGCGGCGCCGGGGATCGACGCCATCTCGCCCCTCGTCCCCGACGGAATGTCGTTCATGCTCCGGGCGAACCGCTGGCACGCGCCGCAACCCGCCGCCCTCGCGCTCGAGACAGCGCTCTCGAATCTCCGCACCAAGACTTCCCCCGTGCGCGGCATCCGGCTCTGGGATCGGCTCCTCGCCTTCTACTACGACAACGAGATCTTCTCGCGCTGCGGCGTCCGGGACGAGGCCAGCGGAGAGTGTCTGGCGCGAATGTGGGAGGCGGAGCGGGCGCCCCTGGCGCGCCTGTTCGAGGTGGATCGGGAGGAGAACGGCGGCGTCCGCGGGGTTCCCAGCTATTTCTTGAACGGCAATGTGGGCGTGGCGCGCGCCTACTCGGGGCAGGCGTCTGCCGTCGACGCGGAGGGCAGCGTTCGCGCGGACACCACGGGGACCTACGGCGCCGCGGGCATCCATGACCTCGAGCACGCGCACAACCAGCTCGCGCCGACGCTGATCGTGCAGGTTCAGGGGCACGTGGGCGATCGCTTCCGGGCAATCGCGCTGGGTGGCCTGGCGGTCGGCGCCAAGATGATCGGCGTGTGGCGCGACTGGCCCCCGAGCGCGCCCACCCACGGCCGGGTCCGCGTCGCTCCGGAGCTACAGCTCTGCGGTGCGGTGGACTTCGGTCTGCGAACACGCCGCCGCTACCAGAACCCATCGGGGCAGATCGTAACCGGCGCGGAGAGCGGAGCGCGGGCGGAGATCCTCGACGGACCGAAGCCCTACGACGAGTGTCCCGGCAATGGAGGGGCCGCGTACCGCGTGCACGTGCGGCGCGGTCGCTTCGAGCCGGGCGAAGCACTGCGCGACGCCCAGAGCGGCGCGCCAATCGCCGGTGCCACCGTGGCCGGAACCCGCGGTGAAGGCCTCGTCGACTACGAGGTCACCATCGCCCGGCGCCGCTGGTACGAGGAGATGCCGAAGCTCCGCCGCGAGGTCGACGCGCTGGCGCCGATCCTTCGCGCCTCGCACTGGACCGACTGGCAGGCCCGCGTGCGCGCGACGGCCCGCGGGCTGGGGCCGGTCCCCTTCGGCGACGAAGGCATCGTCTGGGGAACCCGCACCCACGACGGCGAGGCGTACCTGTTCCTCGCGAACACCTTCCACCAGCTCGACCCGCACCGGGACTGGGACGCGCAGTGGTTGGGGCGGCCTCTCGACGTGGAGGTCCGGCTCGAGAGCCTGCCCGGCCGGGCGCTGCGGGCTCGTCGCTTCGATGTCGAGGCCCTTTCGTTCACGGACACCGGCAGCGTGCCCATCGAAGGCGGACGATTCGTCCTGACGCTACCGACCTTCGGAGTCGAGGTCCTCCATCTGGTCCGAGAGCGGGAGTAGGCGGCCCCCTTCACGAGCGACTGCGCGCGCGGCCCCGGCGAGCGCTCCCCTTGATGTAGCGGCGGCCGAGGGGCGAGAGGTCGTTCGGCGGGACCGTGCACTCGATCAGGACGAAGCCCTTGACCTCGTGAGCGGCGCGCAGGGCGTCGCGCAGCTCGGTTCGCCTCGACGCCTGGAAGCCGACGCCGCCCCACGCCTGTGCGAGCTCGGCGTAGGGCCAGTTGGGAATCTCGAGGAGGTCGGCCTGGGCCGTCACGGGCCGGAAGATCCCCCAACCTCCGTTGTTCACCAGAACGACGATCGGCGAGAGCCCGAGCTTCGGCGCGTGGGCGATCTCGGGTCCCGTCATCTGGAAGCCGCCGTCGCCGCACAGAACGAGCGGGCGAAGACCCGTGCCGATCTGCGCGCCCATGGCGGCCGGCACCGCGAAGCCCATGGAGGCGTAGTAGCCCTGGGCCAGGTAGAGGCCCGCGCCGTGCAGGCGCAACTCGAGGCCACCAAACAGCATGTCGCCCGACTCGGCGACGGCGTGGTAGTCGCCGTGGTCGGCGAGGAAGTCGTTGACCTCGACCAGCAGGTCGTTCACCGAGAGCGCGCGCTCCACTCCACTCCGGGTCGCGCCGCGCTTCAGGTTGTCGCGATAGACCACCTTCTCACGGAAGCGGGGCAGCTTCGCGCGAGACAGAGACGCGACAAACTCGGCCAGCTCGACGTCGCGGTACTGGTGATGGGAGATTTCGACCCGTCCCGACACCGCCCACACGCACCGCTCGGGCGGAATCTGCGAGGCGCTGGCCCCCAGGTTCAGGTCTGTGCGCTGATCTCCCAGATCGAGCACCAGGTCGGCTCTGCGGACGCGGTCGAGGATCGCCGGGTGGCTGGCCGGGCCGATGTAGATGCCCAGGTGAAGGGGGTGGTCCATGGGAAAAACGCCCTTGGCGAGCACGGTGCTCAGCACCGGGACCCCCAGCTTCTCCGCCAGCTTCTGGAAGTCCCCCTCGGCCCGATCCCGGAAGAGCTCGACGCCGCCGATCAGCACCGGTCGCACCGCGGCGCGCAGGCGCGCGGCGGTTTCGGCCACCGCCTCCTCGAGCTTGCGCGGGTCCGACGTGGGTCGCGGGAAGTGGCCGTCCCAGCTGCGCAGGTGAGCGGGCACGGGGATCGGGACGTCGACCATGTCGCGGTGGATCTCCAGGTAGCCCGGCCGCATCTCGGAGAGGATGGTGCCGACCACCTCGTGGATCTGCTCCGCGGCCAGCTCTGGACGCGCCACGAGCTGCGCGATGCAGGTGACCTCCGAGAAGATCCGGCACTGGCCCTCCACGTCCTTCACCTGGTGATGCACGAGCGCCACCTTCTGCTCCGCTTCACCGGGTCCGCCCGAGACGACCAGCAGCGGGACCTGCTCCGCGTACGCGCCGGCGATCGGGTTCACCACGTTGTGGCCACCGGCGCCGTAGGTGACGCACACGACGCCCAGGCGCCGCGTGCTCCGGGCGTAGCCGTCGGCGGCGAAGCCCACCGCCGGCTCGTGGGAGAAGGTGACGATCTCGAGGCCCCGGTCGCGGCCAAAGCGTTGGAAGAGCCCGAGCACCAGGTCGCCGGGGAGCCCGAAGATGTGATCGACGCCGGCGCGGTTCAGGTAGGCGACGAGAAAGTCGCCCAGGGGCATGGTCGCCCGCATCGAGCGCTTCGCCCGGGCCGGGGTCATCCCGCCTTTCCAGAGGCGGCCAGCTCGAACCAGTAGAGGGCGGCCACGACCAGGGCGTGGTCGATCTCGCCGGCGCGGAGCCGGGCGGGGAGGTCCGCGACGGGGAGGAGCTCGACCGCGATCTCCTCCAGACCGACTCCCCGGCTGTCGGCGACGGGCTCGACGTCGCGGGCGAGGAAGGTGTGACAGATGTTGCCGAACAGGGCCGGGTTGGGGTTCACGACGCCGATCCGCTCGAGCGACGCGGCGCGGTAGCCCGTCTCCTCCAGCAGCTCGCGGGCGGCGGCCTCGCTGGGCGACTCGCCCTCGTCGACCAGGCCGCCGGGGATCTCCAGGGTGATCTCCCGAGAGCCGTGGCGGTACTGGCGAATCATCACCAGCTCGCGATCGGATGTCACCGGAACCACGTTCACCCAGTCCGAGGAGTCGATGCGGTAGAAGGGGTGGGCGATGCCCGTCCTGGGCGACTCCGTCAGGGTCCGGCTCACACTGAAGACCGCGCAATCCTGTAGAGTCTCGGTCCCGAGCACCTTCCATTTGGGAATTTGGGGAAGGGGAATTCGGGGAGGTCTCATCGATTCGAGAGTAGCAAGCGCGGCGAATGCCGCGTGCGCAGCAAGCCGGCCCTTGGCCGGCGCGCAGCGAGCCGAAGGCGAGCGAAGCGGGCGCCCGCAAGGATTGCGAAGCCGAACCTAGGCGGGCCCCCGCAAGGGGGAGTTCGCGGAGGATGCAACCCATCGCGGGCGTACCCGAGCAGCCTTCTCGTCGCGACGGTCACCTGTTCATGGTGGGCATTGCTGTCGTGACCGGGCTGTTCGGCGCGTTCGGCGCCGTGGTCTTCCGGCTGATGATCCGCTCGGTGCAGGCCTTCGCGTTTGAGGGCGCCGACGGCCTCGCGAGCGTCGCCGAAGAGGGACTCCTGGCGGAGGCGGGCGATCCGCTCGCGGTGGCGAGCACCCTGGAGTGGTACTGGCGGCTCCTGATCCCAGCGGTCGGCGGGCTGATCGTCGGGCCCCTAATCTACTTCTTCGCCCGCGAGGCGCGCGGCCACGGCGTGCCCGAGGTGATAAAGGCGGTGGCGCTCCGGGGCGGGGTGATCCGCGCGCGCGTGGTCGCGATCAAGTCCCTGGCCTCGGCCATCTCCATCGGGACCGGCGGCTCGGTGGGACGCGAGGGACCAATCGTCCAGATCGGCTCGGCGCTGGGATCGGCGTTCGGTCAGCTCCTGAACGTACCCGCGCGACAGCTCCGCACCATCGTGGGCTGCGGGGCGGCGGCGGGCATCTCGGCCACCTTCAACGCGCCGATCGCCGGTGCGCTGTTCGCCGCCGAGGTCATCGTCGGAGACTTCGCGGTCGCGCAGTTCAGCCCCATCGTGATCTCCTCGGTGGTCGCGACGGTGGCGTCGCGCTTCTTCCTGGGCAATCACCCGGCGTTCCCGGTTCCGGCCTACGAGATCGTGAGTCCCTTCGAGCTCGCGCCCTATATGGTGGCGGGCGTTCTGGCCGGCCTGGTCGGCGTCGCCTTCATCTACACGCTCAACCTCTCGGAGACGCTCTTCGAGCGCCTCCGCTTCCCCGAGTACCTGAAGGCGAGCCTCGGCGGACTCGCGGTCGGCTTGATCGGGATCGAGCTGCCCCAGGTGTTCGGTGTGGGCTACACGACCATCTCCGCTGCCCTCGCCGGCAGCCTCACCGTCGCCACCCTCGGCGTACTGCTGGTGGCGAAGATCCTGGCCACCTCCGTCACCATCGGCTCCGGCGGCTCGGGCGGGATCTTCGCGCCCTCCCTGTTCCTGGGCGCCATGACCGGCGGCTTCCTGGGCACGTTCATCCACCAGTGGTTCCCGGACGCGACCGCGGCTTCGGGGGCCTACGCCCTGGTCACCATGGGCGCGGTGGTGGCGGCCACCACCCACGCCCCCATCAGCGCCATCCTCATCATCTTCGAGCTGACCCAGACGATCGAGATCATCCCTGCGCTGATGGCGGCCTGCGTGCTGAGCACTCTCGTCTCCCAGCTCCTGAGCCGCGACTCCATCTACACGAGCAAGCTGCGCCGCCAGGGCGTGGACATCTTCCGCCGCCCGGACCCGAACCCACTGAAGGATCTCCACGTCCGCGACGCCATCGACCGCGATCCCGAGGTGATTCCCGCCTCCGCCAATTTTCAGACGCTGCTCGACCTCGTGGTCCAGAGCCCGCACACCCAGTTCTTCGTGGTTGGCGAGGACGGACAGCTGCTCGGCGCCATCGCCCTCGCCGAGGTGCGCCGCCTGATCTACGAGCGCGAGACCCTCGGGCACCTGGTCGTCGCCAGCGACCTGCTGGACACGAGCCGCCCGACGGTGAGCGAGGACGACGACCTGGACCTGGTGGTACACCTCTACGCCAGCACCGGTGTCGAGGAGCTGGCGGTGGTGGACCCGGTCGACCCGACCCGCCTGGTGGGAACGGTGCGACAGGGCGACGTGATCGAGGCCCGCAACCAGGAGATGCTGCGCCGCGATCTGACCGGGGGAATGTCGAGCAGCGTCAGCGCGGTCCAGCACGGACAGCAGGTGGATCTGGGCGGCGGCTTCGCGCTGCGGGAGGTGGTGGCGCCGCCCAGCACCTTCGATCGTTCGCTCCGAGAGCTCAACCTGAGCGCCCGCACGGGCGTGCACGTGCTGCTGATCCGCCGGCACTCGCCCCTCGCCGCCACCGAGGTGCGCGTGCCCAGCTCCACCGACATCATCCGGGAGGGCGACACCCTGGTGGTGGCCGGCGAGCGCGC
>JAPUKG010000156.1 GCA_027295775.1 Pseudomonadota bacterium | reverse complement strand
AGCTACGAAGCACTGCAGGCCGCCTTCGCGGAGTTTGCGGGCCGTATCCCGTTCTGGGGCGCGGCGGTGCTCTGCCACGACAGCCCGGGCGTCCAGGCGATCCTGCCGCGGATGACGCGCCGCACCGTGACCTTCGGCACGACCTCCCAGGCAGACCTGGTGGCGGCCGATCTCGTGCCCGAAGGCACCGGCATCCGCTTCTCGGTGCGGTGGCGCGGCGAGCTGCTCGGCAGCGCTCACACGCGGCTTCCGGGTCGGCACAACGTACTGAACGCCCTCGCCACGTTGGCGGTCGCGCGGGAGCTCGACGTCCCGTTCGACGTCGCGGCGGACGGGCTTTCGAGCTTCGTGGGCATCGAGCGCCGCTTCGAGCACAAGGGAGAGGTCGGCGGCGTGCGCGTCGTGGACGACTACGGCCATCACCCGACGGAAATCCGCGCGACGCTCGAGGCGGCGCGCTCCGTTCACGAGGGGCGCATCCTGGTCGGCTTCCAGCCGCATCGCTACACGCGTACGCGCGACCTCTGGGACGAGTTCGTCACGGCCTTCAACCAGGCGGACGTGCTGGTGCTGACCGAGATCTACGCGGCCGGCGAGGACAAGATCCCGGGGGTCGATGCAGCCAGGCTGCTGGAGGCGATCCGGGCCCACGGTCACCGGGACGCGCACTTTATCGCCAACCTCGACGACGTGCTCGACGACCTCGCGCAGCGTGCCGCCCCCGGCGACCTGATCCTGACGCTCGGCGCCGGCAGCATCTCGAACCTGGGCACGCGTCTGGTCGAGCGGCTGCGGGAGGATCGCCCGTGATCTTCGACCGCCGACTATCGGGGGATCGCCCGTGATCGCCGACGGCCGAATATCAGGGGTGCGCCCGTGATCTCGGCCGCAGCCCGCAGCGCACTCACCCGAGGTCTCGGAGACCGCGTGCGCTTCGAGGTCCCGATGTCGCGCCTCACCTCGCTGGGCGTGGGCGGACCCGCGGACGCAGTGGCGACTCCCCGGGATCGCGCGGAGCTGGCGACCCTGCTCCGGCTGTGCGCGGAGCACCGGTTGCCGCACCAGATGCTGGGAGCGGGCTTCAACACGCTGGCTCTCGATGGCGGACTCGAGGGCGTCGTGATCCAGCTCTCCCGGCTGCGCCTGGTCGAGGAGCGCCCCGGCGGCGCACTGCGCGTCGAGGCCGGCGCCTCCCACGGCCAGGTGCTGCGGATCTGCAGCCAGCGCGGCCTCGGCGGCCTCGAGTTCGCGGCGGGCATCCCCGGCACGGTCGGCGGCTGGATTGCGATGAACGCGGGCATCCCGGGCCGGGAGATGGTCGACGTGGTGAAAGAGCTCGAGGTGATGAGTCCAACGGGCCAGATCCGACACCTGGGAGCCGCCGTTCTCGTGTTCCGCTATCGCGCCCTGCGCGGGTTGGCGCCGGGCAGCGTGGTGGTCTCCGCCCTGCTTCGCGTCAATCCGATGGATCCCGGGAAGGTGCGCGCCAAGATCGACGAGCTGCTCAGCCGGCGCGCCACGACCCAGCCGCTCTCCGTGCCCTCCTTTGGCTCGGTCTTCAAGAATCCGCGGGGCGACTTCGCGGGACGACTGATCGAGGCCGCCGGCCTCAAGGGCCACCAGATCGGCGGCGCCCAGATCTCGCCGGTCCACGCCAACTTCATCGCCAACACGGGCGGTGCCACCGCCAAGGACGTGTTGGCGCTGATCCATGAGGCCCAGCTCCGAGTGAAGCAGGCCAGCGGTGCGCGCCTGGTACGCGAGGTGCGGATCGTGGGGAAGGAGATCGCATGAGAGAGTCGTTGCAGCCTCACCGCCTCGATCGGGACGCGAGCCAGCGCCGCGCGCGGGCGCAGGCCCATCTGCACCGAGTGCGGCGGCAGCACCGCGGCGGTCTCTCGCTGCGGCAGCGGCGCCTGCTGGTCGTCGCGGTCGCCGGCCTGTGTGGCGCGCTCTTCGGGGAGGTGCTGCTCGCCGCCGCCACCGGCGGGGCGCAGCGGCCGCTCGACGCGATCGCGGTTCGCGGTGCTTCGCGTCTCACCCCGGCCGAGATCGCGCGTGCCACCGGGATCGCAGGGGACGCAACGCTGGCCCAGATCGACAGCGCTGCCGTCGTGCGATCTCTCGAGAGCCACGACTGGATCGCGGAGGCCGTGACGCTGCCGCTGCCCGGCGGAACGCTGGTGGTGGGTGTGGTCGAGCGCCGACCGCTCGCGACGGTGACGCTCGAGAACACGCTCTACGCTGTGGACGAGCGCGGTACCCCCTTCGCCCCGCTCGAGCCCGCGGCCCTGCCGGGACTCGTGCGCCTGGTGACGGACGCGAACATCAGCCCGCGGCAGCCGTCGCCTTCGCTCGCGGAGGCGCTGCGCCTGGCGCAGCGCCTGCCACAGCTCGGAATGGCGGCCCCGGTCGAGGTCCGCGTGGCGACCGAGGGTGATCCGGAGGGCTTCGCCCTGCGGCTGTCGACTCTGCGAGCGCGGGTCGTGCTCGGGCGTGAAGATCTCGACGCACGACTCGACGACCTCGTGCGGCTGGTGGCGGCGCGTCCCGACGCGGTCGCCCAGGCGACATCCATTGATCTCCGCTTTGCAGACCAGGTGGTGTTGAGGAGCGCGCCGATCCACGAGGGATCGGCAGACACGGCGGCGGAGCGTGGACGCGCTGCGCCGCGCAACCGGCGGCCCACCGGGTGATCCGGCGGCCGCCAGTCTTCGGGGGGAGACCGGGCATGGCAAGAAACGACGACCTCGTCATCGGCCTCGACATCGGCACGACCAAGATCTGTGTGATCGTCGCCAACCGGACGGAGAACGGGATCGACATCGTCGGCATCGGCACACACCCATCACGCGGAGTGCGCAGGGGGGTCGTGGTCGACATCGAGGCCACCGTGAACGCCATCAAGGGGGCCGTGGAGGAGGCCGAGCTGATGGCGGACTGTGAGATCACGGCGGTTTACGCCGGGATCGCGGGCAGCCACATCCGGGCCTTCAACTCGCACGGCGTGGTGGCGGTGAAAGACCGGGAGGTGGCGCCGGGCGACGT
>JAPUKG010000155.1 GCA_027295775.1 Pseudomonadota bacterium | reverse complement strand
CTCCCCGCGGTAAATCCAGGAGCGATGGCCTGGCACATCGCGTAGTAGAAGTAGGCGCGCACCATGGGCGTTGGGCGCCCGCGGAGCAGCAGGAAGATCGCCGACACGGCGAACGCGAATGAAAAAATCGTTCCCGGCAAGTTGAATCGGAGCGACGCCGGGCCGAGCGAGGTCTCGAGCCGCTTGCCGTCCCTCTCGAAGATCAAGGGGAAAGGGAGGTCCCGCCTGCCCTGCTCGGCGCTGAGCGCGATGAAACCCACCGTGCCAAGGCCGAGAAGATCGGCGTCTCCCAACCGGATCAGGCGATCGCCCGCACGCAGGCCGGCCTCCGCGAGTGGGTCCGAGGAATAAACGAGGCGAGAGAACTGGCCACTCAGGGCGGGGTAGCTCTCGGAGTCCTCGACGGAGAGCCCCACGCCGAGCAGCCAGCCGCCGCCGCGGACCTGTGTTCGCACGCTGAGCGTGAAACAGACGACCCACAGCGGCACCAGGATCAACACCAGCGCCTTGTCGAGCGGTGCGAGGCGTCTCAAGTCGCGATCCGTGAGATGGGCTCTAGTCGCCGAAGAGTCCGGCCAGGGCGGCGAAGGGCAGGTACGCCAGGTCGAACGGTGCGACCAGGACGCCCACCGTTACGCGCGCCGCCACGTGCATGTCCGCAGCGGCGGCGCCCCGGGTGAGCGCGAACAGGAAGTCGGTGCTGTAGCGCCAGGGATTCTCCGCGTTCCAGGAGGCGATGGCCTGCACGCTGGCGGACTGGAGTTTGTCCTCGAAGAAGGGCGGCTGCGTCGTCGCGTCCATGGCGGCATGCCCCGCTGCGGGAAGGCTCACGGCGAGAACGGCGATCAGCCCGGCAACGGATCTGGCGAGTGCGTGTGCTCTCTTCACTGCGGCCTCGGTCGGGTGGACGAGCTGCTAGCGTAAGGCACCGGCGGACCTTCCACACCCGAAATCATCGAGACGAGTCGTGGCAGAGTTCCTCAAGCTCGCATTCGTTGGCTGCGGAGCGATCTCCCAGATGCACCTCATGGGGATCCGCCAGGGCGCCCCGCGCATTCGCGTCACCGCGGCCATCGACACCGACCGCAGCCGGGCCGAGTCCGTGGCCGCGGAGACTGGCGCCGAGGTCTTCACGTCGCTCGAGGAGGGGCTCGAGAGGGGGGACTTCGACGCGGTGGACCTGATGCTGCCGCACGACGCCCACGAGGCGGCGGCGCTGCGCGCCTTCGCTGCGGGCGTGCACGTGCTGCTCGAGAAGCCCGACTCGCCGACGGTGGAGGCCTGCGATCGCATCCTCGAGGCGGCGAGTCGGGCGGGTACGGTGTTCATGGTGGCCGAGAACGCCCAGTACTGGCCCGAGATCGGAATCGCCAAGCAGCTCCTGGAGGCCTCTGCGATCGGCGAGATCGTGACCGCCCGCGCCTCCTTCTTCATCCCGCCCCTCCCCGCCTACTACGGGGAGGCAGGCGGTGCCCAGCCCTGGCGCTTCGACGTGCGCACCGCCGGCGGCGGGATCGCCATCGACACCGGCTCCCACTGGCTGCGGCCCCTGCGCATGTGGCTGGGCGAGCTGGACGAGGTGGTCGCCGCCCTGGGCCATCCGCTCGACGGGATGGAGGGCGAGTCCCTGGTCCGGGCGCTGCTGCGCTTTCGAAGCGGCGTGGTGGCGGTCTTCGACGGGCTCCTGACCCGCGGCGCCCTCGGACCGGAGCGGCTGTTCCGGATCACCGGGAGCCGCGGCGAGATCACCGTCGACGGACCGGGCCGCGTCATGCTGTACGACGAGGAGAGTCCCCGGGGTCGCCAGGTCGGCGAGACCGGGGGCTACATGAAGTCGTACGCGGGCGAGCTGGCCGACTTCGCGGCCGCCGTGCTCGACGGAGCTCCCCTGGCGGCCGGACCCGAGCAGTCCCTGGGAGAGCTGCGCGGCGCTCTGGCGATGGTTCGCTCCGCCGAGACCGGTCGCTGGGAGAAGGTGTGGGCGTGACCGAGCGGGGGCGCCGCGGCATCACGGAAGCCCGCGGATGCGGAAGATGAAGTTGTGGGGCCCGTACTGGCTGCCCACCGCCAGGTACAGGACGCCCTCGTCGTCGAAGGCGAGTCCGCCGAGCTCGCGGTAGCGCCACGCCAGCGAGACGACCGGTCCCCCGCGCCCCTCGAGATCGAAGCGGAAGATCGACACGGCCTGGGTGTCGCTCACGTACAGGTGGCCGTCGCGGTACGCGATGCCTTCGGGCGCCTGGAGCCCGGTCTCGGTCCCGGCGAGTCGGGTGACCTCCCCCTGCGGCGTGATCCGGAAGATCGCCCGGGCGCCCTCGTCGGTCAGGTACAGGATGCCCCGATCGTCGAACACCATGCCCTCGGGCAGCCGGAGACCGTCGAGGGCCGAGGCCAGGACGACCGGCCCGCCGGGGTCGAGTCGCACCACGGCCCGCAGGCCCTCGTCGGCCACGTGGAGCCGTCCCAGTGGGCCGACCGCCACGGCCTCGGGGGAGACCCAGCCTGCTCCGACCGACTGCGGTGAGCCTCCCTGCTCGTCGAAGCGCAGCACCTGCGCTCCGGAGTCGTCGGCCACGACCGTGCCGTCCTTCCAGACGGCGAAGCCCTCGGCACAGTGGAGCTCGCCGCCGGGCGCGACCCAGGGCGTCGCCGCGCCGGCGTCGTCGAAGCGAAGCACGCCGCCGCCGCTGCCCGCCAGCAGCCCCAGCCGGGGGTGGACGAAGAGCGCGTCCACCTCGGACAGTCCGGCGCGCGCGTCCGCGAACACCGAGACCTCGACGTTCCCGTCCGCCCAGCGCAGGATCGGAGAGAGCGGCGTCGTCACCACCGCGACGGCCGTGCCGACGGCGGTGCTGGCCGCCAGCGCGAAGATCGAGAAGCGCAGCCAGCGCGGCGCGGGGGCTCCCGGCTGCGGCCCCAGCGCGCTCACGCCGCCCTCCTCGAGGAGCCGCGTCGTGAAGGCGCCCAGGAAGAAGAAGCCGGCCGTGAACTCGAGCGCCTCCTCCAGGAAGTTCATCAGGTGGGCCGGATCGCTGTGGGGCCAGAGGCGCTCGGCCACCACGTCCACCGTGTCGTTCAGCACCGCTGCGCCATACAGCCCGATCGCGACGACGAACAGCACCATCGGCAACGCGGCGCGGCGCAGCTCGCTGCGCACGAAGTCCCGGAACAGGACGACCACCGCCACCGCCCCGACCGCGTAGCCGAGGGTCACCGCGTCCTGGAGGATCTCTTCCGACAGCCCGATCGGCTGGCCGAAGGGAGCGAGGGCGTGGCTCACCCGCTCGTGCAGCGTGAAGTACTCGTCGAGGCAGGCCAGCAGGAAGGCCGCGGTCATCACGGCCCAGAAGAGCGGAGCGGCGCGGTGCTGCTGGCCGCGCCGGCTGGCCCGGAAATTCAGCAGGGCGGCGATCGAGCAGAGCAGCAGCACGACCGCGGAGAAGAACGTCAGCGCCGAGGTCTCGCCCTGGAACTCGGCGTCCCGGACGAGCACCCAGATCGCCATCAGGATCACCACCTCGACGACGAGCGCCCAGGCCATGAGCCGGGCGCCGGGCTCTCGCAGTGGCCACACGAAGAGCCGGGCGAGCAGGGCCAGCAGCACCAGCCAGCCGGCGAAGCCGAAGTGGATGCGCAGCCGCATCTCGATGTCGAAGCCGTGGCCCAGGAGACCCTCGATCGCCATCACCAGGGACGGGGCCACCCACAGCGTGAGGACCAGGACGCAGAGTGCGCCGGCCGCGGTGGCGGTCAGGGCGGTCGCGATGGACCGGGGGTTCATTGCGGCGGATGTTCCCGTGCTCACGCGGCCTGCCAAGGCTAGCGCGCCAGCGGGTGCCATGGCCGGCCGCGGCGCGAGGAAGCGTTGCCCTAGCTCCGGGGCTTGAAGACTTCCTCGACCGGCACCTTGAGCGGCTGGTTGGCCTCCAGCGAAGCGTCGGTGGCCAGCGCGTTGGCCACGGCGACGCGTTCGGCGGGCCAGACCGACTTCACGCGCTCGACCAGGGACGGAAGCGTCTCGCCCTTCCGCGCCCGCGCGATGCGCAGACGCACCTCGCGGATGGAACGGAGCTCGGCGGGAGTCAGGCGACGGAAGCTCTCGGACACCGAGCGGATCGGCGCCAGGAAACCGTCCGCCTGCTTTCGCGGTGCGGCGCCCGTCACCTGGTAGATGTTCCCGTCGTAGGCCAGCCAGGTGACGTCCACGGTCTCGATGCCGCGCTCGGTGCGGGTATCGACGCGCGAGCGGACGCCGGAGAGCGACCCCACCTTCACCGGGGTTCCCTCCAGCGGCTGGCGGGACTCCTCGTTGATCCTGCGCAGGGGCTCGGCCGGATCGCTGCCGGCGCCGGCGATGCGCACCGAGACCACGGCGGTTCCAGTGGGGTCGGCTCCGTACACCGCCTGTCGGGTGTTGACGGTCTTCCAGCCGGGTGGGAACGAGACCGTGAAGTCGAGCAGGGGGTGCAGGAAGACGTGCTCCTGGAAGACGCCCCCGGCCGGGTCGGGGCCCACCAGCAGTCCGTCGAGCTTCTCCAGGAAGTGGCCGCGGCTCTGCGCGATCGGAGCCGCGGCGCCAGGTGTCATCCCCCCGGCCTGCCTGGCCGTCTTGCGCACTCGCTCGGGCGTCGTCGGATGGCTGGCCAGGAAGTGGAACGACTCCTCCTTCCCGGTCTGGAGCGCCCCCTCCCGACCCAGGGTCTCGAGGAAGGTCGAGAGCGCTGCCGGGTCGTAGCCCGCGCTCGCCGCCAGGCCCAGGCCGATCGCGTCGGCCTGTCGCTCCTGACTCCGGCTGAAGGGCGCCACCACCAGGCCTTCGGTCACGGCGCCGGTCGTGCCGGCGACGACGCGGCCCAGGGTCGGGCTCACGATGCCCGCGGCGAATCCCGCCAGCCCGGTCGCGATCGCGAAGGGGGAAGCCACGCCGACCCGCTTCAGGCTGTGCCGGGCCTCGACGTGGCCGATCTCGTGGCCGAGCACTCCGGCGAGCTCGTCCTCGCTGTTCACGAGCGCCAGGAGTCCGCGCGTCACGTAGATGAAGCCGCCCGGGAGCGCGAACGCGTTCGGCTCCTGCGCGTCGGCGACGAAGAACTGGTAGGCGACGTCCACGCGCTTGGCGTGCGCGGCGACGCGCGCGCCCACGGCGGCGACGTAGTCCACCAGGGCCGAGTCCTGCACCAGTCCTATCGAGGCGGCGACGTTCTTCGCCTCCTCGGCGCCGATCTCGGTCTCCTTGGCCGTGCTGAGACAGCCGAGTGCGAGCCCGGAGAGCAGGAGCGCGCTGGCGAGACGCAGACCGTGTGCCCTCATCACCAGCGGTGAAGCTCCGGCAGGACCTCTCGGGCGAACAGGCGGACGCTCTTCTCGACGTCCTCGCTGGGCATGCCGCCGTAGCTCGACACCAGATTCAGCTCGAAGTCGCCCAGCAGCTCCCGCCGCCGCCGGAGCTTCTCGAGGATCATCTCCGGCGTGCCCCAGGTCTGGACATTGCAGTACACGTTCGCGGACGTCTCGAGGCCGACCTGCTTGAACAGGTCCGCCGCGCTGGCGTAGTGCTCGTAGCCCTTCGCGGTCTTGAAGTGCTCGCCCATGATCTCGTAGTGCCGGATGATCGTGAGGAAGTAGTTGGGCATGTACTCCATGGCGAGCTCTTCGGCGCGCTTCGGGTCCTCGTGGCAGAACATCAGGTCGCCCGTGAGCGGCGGGGGCGGCTCGACGCCGTGGTGCTTGCGGAAGCTCGCGCGGTAGGCGGGGAGGGCGCCCTCAGCGAACATCTCCCAGGTCTGCTGCGAGAAGATCATCAGCCGGGCGCCGAGCTCGGCGGCCTGCTCCACGGAGTCCGGCGACATGCCCACGCAGTAGAAGCGGTCGCGGAAGCCCGCCGGCGGCCGCGGGCGGATCTCGGTCCGGGCCTGCGGATAGTAGGGGCCGTCGCCCTCGATGAAGCCCTTGTCCAGGGCCTCGATGATCATCCGCGACGCTTCGTCGAAGCGATCGCGCGACTCGCCCATGTCGATCCCGAAGCCGCTGTACTCGACCCGGGCCAGGCCCCGGCCGAGACCCAGGATCGCGCGGCCACCGGAGAGGTGGTCCAGGAGTGCCAGCTTCTCGGCCACGCGCAGCGGGTCGTTCCAGGGCACGATCACCGCGCCGGTGGCGAGCTTGATCTTGCTGGTGCGGCCGGCCAGCCAGCTCAAGAACTGCAGGTTGTCCGGGCAGGCGGCGTAGTCGGTGAAGTGGTGCTCCACGGACCAGAGCTTGTCGAAGCCCAGGGGCTCGGCCAGCTCGGCCAGGCGCATCTCGTTTCGCACCACGTCCTCGTCGCTCCCGCGCCCGAGGTAGTTCTGGAAGATCAGCAGGATTCCGACGTCCACGGCTGCGATGCTAGCGGATGCGCGTGGGGAAGCCCGGGCCGGAAGGGACTAGCATGCCCTGCGAAGGAGCCCGGGTGCCGGCGCAGCGCGATGCGGAGAATCGGGTTCCCTTCTCGACGAGGCTCTACTTCGGGTCCGGCTCCGTCGCCGAGGGCGTCAAGAACACCGCGTTCAACGTCTTCCTCCTCTTCTATTACAACCAGGTCCTCGGGCTGCCCGGCACCCTGTCCGGCATCGCCATCTTCATCGCCCTCTGCGTCGACGCCGTCACCGATCCCCTCGTCGGCTCGCTCTCGGACAACTTCCACTCGCGTTGGGGCCGGCGCCACCCCTTCATGTACAGCGCCGCCCTACCCATGTCCGTGTGCTTCTTCCTCCTGTTCAATCCGCCCGCCGATCTGGGCCAGACCGGACTCTTCGCCTGGTTGATCGCCTTCGCGGTGGGCGTGCGCGTATCGATGACCCTCTATCAGATCCCGAGCGGATCCATGCTGCCCGAGCTCACCCCCAACTACGACGAGCGCACCACCCTGGTCAGCTACCGCTTCCTGTTCGGCTGGATGGGCGGACTGGGCATCTCGTATCTGGGCTATCTCTACTTCTTCGCCCCCTCTGAGGCGTTCTCCGACGGCCGCCTAGACGCCAGCGCCTACGGCGTCTTCGGCGGCGCGTGTGCGGTGATCGTGTTCGCAGCCATCCTGTGCTGCGCGCTCGGCACGCACCGGCTGATCCCGACGTTGAAGAAGGCCGAGACGCGCTTCACGTTGCGGCGCTTCGCCCGCGACATGCGGGGTGTCCTGCGCAATCGCTCCTACCGCATGCTACTCTTCGGCTCGCTCTTCGCCGCGGTGGCCTCCGGCTTCAGCGATGTGATGGGGCTCTACATGAACACCTACTTCTGGGGCTTCTCGACCGCCGAGCTCGCCGTCCTGGTCTCGGCGCTCGTGGTCTCCGTCGTGCTGGCCTTCGCGGGGACCCCACGGCTGGCGGCTCGTTTCGACAAGAAGTCCTCGGTAGTGGGGGTGGCCAGCTTCGCCATCCTCTTC
>JAPUKG010000154.1 GCA_027295775.1 Pseudomonadota bacterium | reverse complement strand
GAGTTCCTTCACGGCGATCAGCCGAGCGTCGCGGATCTCTCGGTGTTCGGCATGCTGGCGGTGGTGCGGGACAGCCCCATGACCGGCGGCGGCCGCGCCCTGACCGAGCGCCCGACCCTGGTCCGCTACATCGAGCGGATGGAGAAGGCGACCGAGCCGCCGCCGGGCTAGCCGCCCGCTCAAGACGCGGAGAGCACCTCGGCGACGCCCTGCTCGAGGCACTCGACCAGGACCTCGGGGTCTGGAACCGCGGCCCGGTCCGTGTTGATCGCGATCTGCACCTCGCCGTCGTAGCTGAACAGCGTGACGTTGGCGGCGGCCCCGGAGAGCGGGCCGAAGCCCAGCATGTGCTCCACCCGGGCGCCGCTGACGTACACCGTGAAGGGCGGCCCGGGCACGTTGCTGGTCACGAAGTCGACCGCCTTCAACATCGAGCCCATCAGCGCGACCGACGCCGCTCGGGGCAGCCGACCGAGGATGCCCGAGACATCCTCCGCGATCCGCAGCGCCGGCTCCGCGCGCTGACCGAGCACGCGCTCGTGGATCTCGCGCATTCGCTGCACGGGATCGGCGGTCCCGATCGGCACGTTGAAGCGCGCCGGTGCGAACTGGTTGCCAGCCTCCTGGCCCTTCTCGCCCTCGCGCAGATTGATCGGCATGGTCATGCGCAGCTCGTCGACGGGCTGGCCGTGCGACTCGTGGTAGAGGCGCAGGCCGCCGGTGACCGCGGCCACGAAGGCGTCGTTCAGGGTGCCGCCCACGGCCTTCGCCGCCTGCTTCAAGTCGCCCAGCGAGAGCCGGATGGCATCGAAGCGCACGCCCAGGGAGCGGCCGGTCATGAGCGGGCTCAGCGGATCCGACACGGGCCGCAGCAGGCGACCGACGGAGCCGACGAGCTCGCGGGCGGACGAGGCGGCCTGGATCGGGTCGCGCAGGAGCTCGCTGACACCGCGGCGCAGGGCCCCGGCGGCCCGCTGGGTGCGACTCAGGTTCTCCTCTGCCCGGTAGCGCAGCGCTTCCAGGGCCTCCTCGAAGGGCGTCCTGGGCGCCGTCTCCTCCGGCTCGGCCTCGCGCTTGGGGGACGAACCCGAGCGCGGCGGCCGCGGCTCCCGGGAGCGCTCGACCAGGCTGCTGGTCATGCGCACGAGCCCGACGCCGTCCGACACCGCGTGATGGAGCTTCATCAGGATGGCCGACCGGCCCTCCTCGAGCCCGTCCACCTGGTAGAGCTCCCAGAGCGGCCGGTCCTTGTCGAAGGCCTGCATCGCGATGGGCTCGGCCATGTCGAGGAGCGCGCGCAGGCTGCCGTCCCCCGGCGAGCCCAGGCGGCGGAAGTGATACCCGAGGTCGAAGTGCGGGTCGGCCTCCCAGCGCGGCGGCGCCGCGCCGATCGGATCGAGGGCGACGCGCTGGCGCAGCCGCGGGACCACGCGAAGCGAGCGCTCGACGGCGGCCCTGAACCGCTCCGGATCGGGCGTCCCGTCCAGGATCTGGACGGACAAGATCGTCGACCGGAGCATCGGGTCCCGCTCGTTGTTCCAGAGCAGGGCGTCGCTCTCGCTCATCCGGTCCTGATAGCGGATGGACTTGCTCATGCGGGCCTCCGTCGGGTCCCCCCAGTCTACACCGTGGGACGGTCGGGCCCGAAGGGCTGGACGAGCTGCCCCCAGTAGCCCTCCGGCACCGGATCGCCCTCGATCCCGTAGGACTCCGGCCAGCGATCGCCGGGCAGATGGAAGGTGCCGAAGAGCCAGTCGAGGAGCGGCAGGTGGACTGCGAAGTTCCGGTCCAGCGCATCCGGCTCGGAGGTGTGGTGCCAGTGGTGATACTGGGGCGTGGCCAGGAGGTAGCGAATCG
This sequence comes from Pseudomonadota bacterium, assembly GCA_027295775.1. Lineage (GTDB taxonomy): Bacteria > Myxococcota_A > UBA9160 > UBA9160 > UBA4427 > JAPUKG01. Next base: position 3,763 of record JAPUKG010000154.1, on the reverse strand, counting down.
GCCCCAGCTTGAAGCGCACGTTCGCGTGGATGAAGACCGCATGGAACGCCACGAACACGAGGTACGCGTTCAGAACGACCGGACTGAAGCCGAGCACGTAGAGCGGGACGAAGCCCAGGGCCCGAGTGAACAGGACGTCCACAAGATGCAGGCGGGACCCGGCCAGCCAGTCGAGCTCGCGGCTCGAGTGGTGGATGGCGTGGAAGCGCCAGAGGCGCGGCACCCGGTGGAAGAGCCGGTGCACGCCATACTGCGCCGTGTCCGCCACGAGCAGGCACTCGGCGAACTGGAGCCAGCCGGGCTGGGAGGCGACCGCGTCCTGGAGCCCGTTGTACACGGCCCAGCGGAAGAAGATCGCGGCGGGCGCCATGGTGAGGAGCACGGTCATCTGGACGAGCAGGTGGCTCACCCCGAAGTGGGTCAGGTCGGTCCGCCAGCCGCGACGGAAGACCCGCTGGGTCGGCGCCAGCGCAAAGACCCGCTCCAGGGGGACGAAGACCAGCGCCAGCACCAGGAGGTCCAGCACGAGCCAATCGAGGCCCAGGTACTTCGAGCTCTCGATCGACCCCTCGACCTCGACGCCCGCCCCGCCCAGCAGCACGGCAAAGCCCGAGAGCGCCATGCCGCTGCCGCCCAGTGCGAGACGCCGCCGACCCCCGAGCACCACGCACAGCATGCCGAGCGCAAACGAGAGCAGGAGGCTGGTGAACAGGAGGACGCGCACGAGCACGAGCGGATAGAGCGCGCGGAGCTCCGGGGTGGTGAGCCAATCGGGGTAGCGGAAGCACAGCACCGCGCCGAGACACAGCCCGCCGAGCACCAGCGAGATCAGACCGCTGATCTTGCCCTCCCCGAACCGGAATTCGGGAGGCTCGGGCACCTAGGGAAGCTGCGCTCGCTGGTCGGCCATGTCGCCCACGACGGGAAGCCGGAAGCGCTCGCCCTGGAACGCCTTCACCATGCAGACGATCCAGATCACGACGGCCGCCCCGCTGAGGAGGGTGGCGAACACTCCTCCGATCACGGGAATCCAGCCGAGCACGATCTGCAGCACGAAGATGCCCACGAAGGCGAGCGTGGACTGCATGGCGTGGAAGCGGACGAAGGAGCTCTGCCGCTCGAGCACCAGGAAGATCAGGCCGGTGACGAACCCGAGCAGGTAGCAGAGGAGCCCCGCCAGGGTGGGATCGAGTCCGGTGCTGGACGGCTCGAGACTCGAGCCGGAATCCCGGACCTCGGACGGCTCCGCCATCTCTCAACCTCCCCCGGTGATGTCTCCCAGGCCCGCCAGCGAGCCGCGAATGCGCTCGATCGCCCCCTTGCGCAGGAGCAGCTTGGTGTTGCGATGCGCGTCTGCGTGGAGGCCGGCCTGGAGTCGCGCGGCCTCGGCGCAGGCGGTGTCGACGACGGCCTCGGGCGCGACGACGCGATCCAGGAAGCCCGCATCGACCGCGTCCGACGGCCGGTAGATCTCGGCTTCCACCACCGCGCGACTGAGGTGTCGTTTCGACAGGCGCTCGCGCGCAAACTCCACGCCGAAGACGGGCAGGGTCATGCCGATGGCCACCTCGTTGAGCCCGATCTTGAAGTCGCCTTCGGCTCCGATGCGCGTATCCATGGACAGCAGCAGGATCGCACCCATGGCCAACGCGTGACCGGTGCAGGCGCCGACCACCGGGGACGGGAATCCGTACAGGCGCAGAGCGAGCTCGGCGCCGGCCGTGATCAGGCCGACGACCGCGTCGCCTCCCTGGCCCATCACCGACAGGTCGAAGCCCGCCGAGAAGCGGCCCGGCCGGCCGGCGATCACCACCGCGCCCGCTTCCTTCTCCGCTCGGTCCAGTGCGGCGTGGATCGCGTCGATCCCCGCGTGGGACAGGGCGTTCACCTTGCCGTCGTCGAGGCGGATGACCGCCACTTTGTCTTTCCGCTCGTAGAGAACGGGGTCCTGGCTCATGGGCTCGAATGGTACACGATGCCCTTTCGAAGCGCGTAGAGCGGGTCCGCTGCGATGGAGCGCCATCGCCGCATGGGCGACGCAGGATACCGGAGTCCGGTGCCCATGTCGGATACCATGCGGGCCCATCTCCCGAGGAGCCCCCATGAAGATCCTGCGCACACCCGACGAGCGATTCGAGAAGCTTCCCGGCTACGACTTCGCGCCCCACTACACGGAGGTGCCGGACAGCGAAGGCGGTCGGCTTCGCATCCACTTCGTGGACGAGGGGCCGCGCGACGCCGATCCCATCCTGTGCCTGCACGGCCAGCCCACCTGGTCGTATCTGTACCGAAAGATGATTCCGGTCTTCACCGCCGCCGGTCACCGCGTCCTGGCGCCGGACTTCGCGGGCTTCGGCCGCTCCGACAAGCCGAGCCAGCGCGAGGACTACAGCTACGCGCGCCACGTGGACTGGATGAGCGCGTGGCTCGAGTCCCTCGGCCTCGAGAAGCTGACTCTCGTCTGCCAGGACTGGGGCGGGCTGATCGGGCTTCGCCTGGTGGCGCGGCATCCCGACCGGTTCGCACGCGTGGTCGCTGCCAACACCGGACTGCCGGACGGCACCGGCATCCCCGAAGAGGCGGGACCCGCCATGCGCAAGCTGTACGACAGCCTGCCGGTGGTGAGCGTGGACGAGCTGTTCGAGAAGTTCCAGGCGAAGGACGGGCCGCCCGGCTTCTTCTACTGGCGGAAGTTCTGCGCCGAGACCCCCGAGCTTCGCATCAGCGAGATCGTCGCAGGCGCCGGCGGGAGAGGGATCCCCGGCGAGCTGGCGGCGGCCTACGACGCACCCTTTCCGGACGAGACGTACAAGGCCGGCGCGCGCCAGTTCCCGAGCCTGGTGCCGATCTTCCCGGACGATCCGGCCATCCCCGACAACCGCAAGGCCTGGGAGATCCTCCGGAGCTTCGAGAAGCCCTTCCTCACCGCGTTCAGCGACGGCGATCCGGTGACGAGAGGCGCCGAGAAGCGCTTCCAGAACGAGGTGCCCGGCGCCCGCGGCCAGGCCCACACCACGATCCGGGGCGCGGGCCACTTCCTTCAGGAGGACAAGGGCGAGGAGCTCGCCAGCGTCGTCTGTGACTTCATCGAGCGCACTCGGTGAAGTTCGACGACCGCGGCGCCGGACTGGCCCTGCTGGTCTGGATCGCCGCGCTGTCCGCCGCGGCGGAGCCGGAGCGCGACTACTCGCTCCTTCCAGAATGGGAGATCGACGTCCGGCCCGAGGACCCCGTTGCGAAGAAGGTCCTGGGCCACACCACCAACATCACCTACGGCTTCCTCAGCGACACGGTGAGCGATGTCTGGAACCTGGCGCGCTCGCCCATCCATTGGCGCTGGAAGGGCTGGCTCACCACCGCCGCGGTGGTGGGCGTGACCACCGGCCTGATCTTCCTGGCGGACGACGAGGTGCGGGAGGCGGCCAAGACGAACATCGGCTTCGCGCAGTTCGGCGAGGAGATCCGTTGGCTCGGCAACGGCCCCGGGCTCCTCGCCGTCACCGCCGGCTTCGGCCTCACGGGCGCGGTCCTTCAGCGCGACAAAGAGCTCGAGACCATGCGGCACCTGCTCGAGTCCTCGGCGATTGGCTACGGCGTCACCTTTGGGCTCAAGCACACACTGGGACGGTCCCGGCCGGGTACCGACCGCGGCCCCCGGGTCTTCGATCCGTTCAGCGGCAACCTCTCCATGCCGTCGGGAGAGGCGACCAACGCCTTTCTCGTCGCGGGCGTGGTGACGTCGCAGTACCCCAACTGGCCGACC
>JAPUKG010000153.1 GCA_027295775.1 Pseudomonadota bacterium | reverse complement strand
GAGTTCATGGATCCGGACGGCGCGGTCCACACCATGCCCGGCTACATCACTCGCGACTACGACCGCTCGCTGGTGGGCGGCTTCGAGAAGCTCGCGGTTCGCAACGGTCTGCACTGGAAGGTGCGATTCACGCCCGACCGGCCGGGCACCTGGCATTGGCGTTGGATCGCCACCCTGAACGGCGACGCCGCGGCCACGCCGTGGCGCGAGCTCGAGGTCGATCCGCCCTCCCCCGACCGGCACGGCTTCCTGCGCGTCAGCGACGACGACCCGCGCTACCTGGAGTTCGACGACGACAGCCCCTACTTCGCCGTGGGCGAGAACCTCTCGTGGTACGACGGCCGCGGTACCTTCGCCTACGACGACTGGCTCGCGAAGCTGGCGGACCGGGGCGTCAACTACGTGCGGCTGTGGATGCCGAGCTGGGCCTTCGGCATCGAGTGGGGGGGGCTCGGGGACTACCGCAACCGGCTCGACCGGGCCTGGCAGCTCGACCGCGTGCTGGAGGCCGCCGAGGCCCACGGCATCTACGTCATGCTGTGCATCCAGAACCACGGGCCCTTCTCCCTCGGCACCAACAGCCAGTGGGCGGACAACCCCTACAACGCAGCCAATGGCGGACCTCTCGCGGCACCCACCGAGTTCTTCACCAACCCGGAGGCCCGGGCGCTCTTCAAGCGGCGCCTGCGCTACGTGGTGGCGCGTTGGGGGGGGTCCACCCACCTGCTGGCCTGGGAGCTGTGGAACGAGGTGAACCTGGTGGCGAACACCGCCGACCCGGACGTGCTGGCCTGGCACACCGAGATGGCCGACGAGCTGCGGCGCCTCGACCCCCACGACCACCCGATCACCACCAGCACGTCGGCGTCGCAGGGAGAGCAGCTGTGGCAGCTGCCCGCCATCGAGATCACCCAGACCCACGCCTACGCGTGGCCCTTCTTCTACGACTTCGGCGAGTTCCTTCCGCTGCTCATGCAGTCGGCCCGGGTGCCGGGCAAGCCCACCCTCCTCTCGGAGTACGGCACCGACTTCCGGGGCCCCGCGGAGACGCTGGCGGGAGACCCCGAATCGATCGGGTTCCACGACGGGCTCTGGGCCGGCGTCATGGCCGGCGCCTTCGGGACCGGAATGACCTGGTGGTGGGACAATGTGGTCGATCCGGAGGATCTCTACTCCCACTTCGGCGCGGTCTCGGCGTTCGTCGAGGGGGTGGCGTTCCACCGCGAGGGGTTCGTTCGCGCCACCCCGGTCGCCGAGGCCGCGGGGCGGAACCTGCTGGCCCACGCCCTGCTGGGAACGACGGTGCACCTGGTCTGGCTGAAGAACACCGATCATCAATGGTTCCCGGAGGGCGGTTCGGGTGACCCCGTCCCGGTCGAAGGCGCGCGAATCACCCTGGAAGGCATCGCGGACGGCGAGTGGTCGGTGCGCTGGATCGACACCCTCACCGGCGAGGACGTGGCTGGGCAAGTGGACCGGGCGGCCGCGGCCAACGGCGCGCTGGAGCTCGCGGCGCCCGCCTTCGTCGGCGATCTGGCGCTGCGTCTGGGGAGTCGGGCAGAACCCTAGTTTCCGCAGCGTTTTCGCTGCCTTGACAACGCACCTACCGAGCGGTCAATATGTCGACTTCGGCACAGGGCTCGGTGGTCCGGCAAGGTTCCTCGCGCCCCGCGGTGCCCGAGCTGCGCGGATCGCTGCACCTGCTCGTCCCCAAGGAGTTCACCAATGCCGCCGCTCATCCCCCGCTCTCGCGCTCGCTTCGCGATCGCGGCGATGGCGGTGCTGTTCCTGGCGGGCGCCGCCGCAGCCCACGACGCCGAGTTCCCGGTCGAAGGCAGGAAGGTCATCGTCCGCACCGACGCGGCGAAGGAAGCGCGGAAGTTCGTGTTCAAGGCGGTGGACGATCTGATCCGGGCGGGTAGCCACGACCCGACCGTCGATGGCGCCGCCCTGGTGGTGAACGGGTTCGGCGACACCGAGGAGGGGACCGGCTTCATCCGGCTCAAGGCCCAGAAGTGGTTCCGCAAGCTGGACGATCAGGGCGCCTTCAAGGCGTACAAATTCGTCGACGAGAAGGGCAAGGCGGGCGGCGTCATCAAGGCGGTGCTGAAGGACGGCGTGATCCGGATCGTGGCCAAGGGCAAGAACTGGACCTGGAAGCCCGACGGCCCCCAGGACGACGTGTGGGTCCACTTCCGCACGGAGGAGGAGGGCTACTGCGCCCGGTTCGGTGACGCGACCGGCGCCGACTTCGGCGAGAACCGCCGGAACTTCCTGAAGGCGCACGGCGCCGGCGACCCCGGGGCCTGCCTCGAGCAGGTGTGCGGCAACGCCGAGGTCGAGTCCGGCGAGGAGTGCGACGACGGCAACCTCGACGAGACGGACGGCTGCAACAACGACTGCAGCATCGGCCTGTGCGTGGCCGACAGCTTCGACAGCACCTACGACGCGATCCAGGAGGTCATCTTCGACAGCCCCGTCTACCGCTGCACCAACTCCGCCTGCCACGACGCGGTGGATCCCGCGGGCGACCTCGACCTGACCGACGACGTCTCCTTCGAGAACATCGTGGGCGTCACCTCTCTGGCCGACCCCACCGTGGAGCGGGTCTTCGTGGGCGAGCCCGAGAAGAGCCTGCTGTTCCAGAAGATCGTCGGCAAGGTGGAGGAGGTGCCGAACCTGCCCGGCGCCTCCATGCCCGTCGGCGCGCCGGCGGTCTCCCGCGCCCACCGCGACGCCCTGCGCGCCTGGATCCGCAACGCGGCGCCGCGGGATCAGGTCGTCGAGGGCACCCAGGCCGACCTGGGCACCTGCCTACCGCCCGCGGACCCGCTCAAGATCGCAGTGCCGGATCCGCCGCCGCCCGGCGTGGGCGTCCAGCTCCAGCAGACGCCGTGGCCCCTGCCCGGACAGAGCGAGCAGCAGGACGGCGAGGACGAGATCTGCATGGCCACCTGGTTCGACTTCACCGGGACCGAGCTGATCCCCGAGTTCGCCGACGTCGCGTGCCCCGAACGCTTCCAGGTGGTGCGGGCCTGCCGCCGCGAGCCCTTCGATTTCGACGTCGATCAGATCTGCGACGACGACGGCGACTGCGACGAGGGCGAGACCTGTGAGGCGATGAAGAACGCCACCAATCCCGACGGCGAGTGCTTCGCCTGGCACAAGCAGGAGCTCTTCCAGGACCCCCAGTCCCACCACAGCATCATCCAGCTCTACACCGGTAGCTCCGACGAGACCGACCCGGTCTGGGGCCCCTGGACCTATAAGTTCAACGACCTGGACGACCCGCGGAACGGCCAGCCCTGCGATCCGACCGAGACCGATCCGGCGGTGGGGTACAACCCGGGCTGCAGCGGGCGCATCCAGTCCACCATCGCCTGCTCCTTCTACGGACCCGTCGACGCCAGCAACCTCTCCCTCGCCGGGGGCGGCAGCAACACGCCCCAGTTCAGCGGCTCCCAGGAGCCGTACTACGAGGTGGAGTTCGCGGATACCGTGTTCACGGAGCTCCCGAAGCGCGCGATGATCATCTGGAACTCCCACGCGTTCAACCTGACCCCGACGGACAGCAGCATGTCCCAGTACCTGAACCTCGAGTTCGCCCAGCCCGAGGACCAGCTGAACCCGTTGCGCGGGATCTTCGACGCGCGCTGGATCTTCGTCCAGCTCGTGCCGCCCTTCGAGACCCGGGAGTACTGCGGAACCAGCACCCTCCCCCAGGGCTCGCGGTTGTTCAACATGAACTCCCACACCCACCAGCGCGGGAACCTGTTCCGCATCTGGCTGCCGCCCAATACCCCCTGTCAGCCCGAGTGTCCGCCGCCCCTGGGCTTCCTGGAGCTGTGCGCAGACGCCGGGCTGCCGATCTGCGGGGACCCGCCCGGCGATCGCGATCCCGACTATGTGAGCACCGAGTACTCGGATCCGCTCCAGCTGGACTTCGATCCGCCTCTGGCCTTCGACGGAGAGCAGGAGGAAGATCGGACCGTCCTCTTTTGCAGCGTCTACGACAATGGGTCGGCGCCGGGCAGCCCGCCGGTGAAGCGGTTCTCCACGTCGCCCCAGCCGCCCTTCCCGATCCCGGGTCTGGGCGGGCCCTGCCTACCGGCCGAGCGCGCGTGTATGGACGGACCCAACAAGGGCGTGCTCTGCAACGGCACCGACGAGGCCATCTTCTGCGAGACCGCGCCGGGAGCCGGCGACGGAGAATGCGACGCGTGTCCGCTGCGCGGCGGCGTCACCACCGAAGACGAGATGTTCATCAACCTGGGCAATTTCTTCATCCCGGGGATCTGAGCGAGCTCGGAGGGACCGATGAGACGACTTGACTGGCTGGTTCTACTCGGTGCCTGGGCCGCCCTCGCGCTGCCCTCGCTTCCGGCCCTCGCTCACGATGCGGCCTTCCCCATCGCCGGCGACACCATCCTGGTCAAGGCCGACGACGGCCGCGAGAATCGGAAGTTCAAGTTCAAGATCTCAGGTGACCCCCTGCTCCGCGTGGCGGGGCACGACCCCAGGCCGGATGGCGCGAGCCTGGTCGTGAACGGAACCGGCGACCACCCCCGTTCCACCGGCCGGATCAACCTCGACGCGAACCTGTGGCAGGAGATGATGAACGACCAGGACGAGGTCGTCGGGTACAAGTACCTGGACCCGGACGCCACGCGTGGCGGCATCAAGAAGATCATCTTCAAGGACGGCAAGCTCGTCATCAAGGCCAAGGGCGCGGCCTGGAACTTCCGCCCCCAGGGCGACCACGACGCGGTCTGGGTGCACTTCGTGGTGGAGAAGGAGGAGTTCTGCTCCCAGTTCAACGTACTGGAAGGCGCCGACGTCCTGATCAACGACAACGGCTACTACCAGGCGGTCCACGCCAATGCGCCTGGGACCTGTCCCGAGCAGATCTGCGGGAACGGTGAGATCGAGCTCGGCGAGGAGTGTGACGACGGGAACCGGGAAAACGACGATGGCTGCAGCCGGAGCTGCAAGATCACCGAGTGCGTCGCCCAGACCTTCGACAGCACCTACGACGCCATCCAGAGCGTCATCTTCGACAGCCCGGTCTACGGCTGCACCGACGGCCCCTGCCACGACAGCGTGGACCCGGCGGGCGACCTCGACCTGACCGCGGGGAGCTCCTACGACAACCTGCTGGGGGTCCCGTCGTTCGTCAATCCCAACATCGTGCGCGTCCGCTTCAACGAGCCCGACGACAGCCTTCTCTATCAGAAGCTGCTGGCCAAGTTCAAGGGCGAGCTGCCCTACGTCGGCGACATCCCGGCTGGCTCCCCCATGCCCACGGCGGCGCCGGCCCTGACCGAGTCCCACCTCCAGGGGGTCTACGAGTGGAACCGCAACGCGGCACCCCGAGACCAGGTGGTCGCCAACACCCAGGCACTGCTGGGCGCGTGCCTGCCCCCGCCGGACCCGCTCAAGATTCCCCAACCCGAGGCGCCCGAGGCGCAGGCGGGTATCCAGCTCACGCCCGGGCCCTGGCCGCTGTCGGCCAACAGCGAGGGTGAGATCTGCATGTCCGCGTACTTCGATCTCCGGGGCGTCGTCCCGGCGTCGGCGCGCTTCCCGTGCCCGGAGGAGTATGCCCAGCGGAAGTTCTGTATTCGCGACCCGAGCCAGTCCTGCGAAAGTGATGAGGACTGCCCGCGGGCCAACGACTTCTGCTACCAGCGAAGCGCGCTGAACGAGACGGACGAGTGCTTCGCCATCCACCGGCTGGCCCTCCTGCAGGACCCGCAGTCGCACCATTCTGTGCAGTTCATGTACGCGGGCGCCCAGGGCGTGCACGATGAGGGCTGGGGCGAGTGGACCTACAAGTACGACGACACCAGCCACCCGGATCACGGCCAGCCCTGCGAACCCACGGAGATCGACCCGGCGGTCGGCTACAACCCCCACTGCAGCGGTGAGCCCAAGGAGGCGATCGCATGCATCGGCTACGGACCCTGGGACTTCTCCAACGTCTTCGCGATCTTCGGAATCGATGCCAACGCCGTCAACGTGAACGTCTCCCAGGAGCCGATCCACGACTTCACCTACGCGGACGGCGTCTACGAGGTTCTGCCGATCCAGGGCGTGATGGCCTGGAACTCCCACGCCTTCAACCTGACCGACAAGGACACCACCCTCGACGCGTACATGAACCTGTACTACGCCGAGCCGGAGGACCAGCTCTTCCAGCTGAGCGGTCTCTTCGACGCCGGCTCGATCTTCATCCAGGACGTCCCGGCCTTCGAGAAGCGCGAGTACTGCCGCACCTGGACCGCGGATCGCGGCACGCGACTCACGCGGCTCACCTCCCACACCCACCGGCTGGGTACGCTCTTCCGCGTCTGGGGACCGCCGAACGAGCCCTGTCAGCCCGAGTGCAGCTCGGGCAACACCCTGTGCTTCGGCGATCCAGACGTGCCGTTCTGCGAGGGGCCTCGGGAGGACGAGCCCTTCTACGTGAGCACGATCTACAACGACCCGCAGCAGCTCCTCTACGACCCGCCCGTCGAGCACGACTCGCTCGACCCGAACGACCGGACCTACTACTACTGTGCGGTCTACGACAACGGCTCCGCCCCCTCGAGCCCGGTGGTGAAGCGGCGCTCGACGACCCCGCCGTCGCCCTTCGGCGCCCTCACCGGGCGCTGCTTCGACCTGGA
>JAPUKG010000152.1 GCA_027295775.1 Pseudomonadota bacterium | reverse complement strand
CGGGGCCCGGGCCGCCGTCTGCAGACGCCGGGCTAAGCCCCCGGCTCCGTTCGGCCGAAGACGCCGACATGTACTGCACTTCCTGCCGAGACCGGCTCAGTCCGCGGGACAAGAACTGCCCCAACTGCGGGCGGGCCGCGGCGAAACCGAACCTCGGCGCGGGCTCTTCCAGCGCTGGAGACAGCAAGACGTTCCCGCTGTCGCCTTCGTCCTCCTGGGAGGAGGTCGAGCCCGAGCTCCAGCTCGAGGAGCCGGCGGCGGCGGAGCCGCGCCCCGCGAAGAAGAAGCCCCGCAGCGGCGGAGCCAAGGCCGCGCCGGCCCGGTCTCCGCGCAAGAAGGCCGCGGCCAGGAAATCGTCTCCGGAGGATCGACCCCGGGAAGGAGCCCGCTCCATGTTCACCCTGCGCACCGACGACGTTCGCAAGCTCGTGGCGCGACAGCCCGACCTCATCGAGCCCGGCCTCAGCGCACACCAGGACACCGAGGGCCAGGACATCGGCTCGCGCTACGCGACCGAGGTGGGCGAGATCGACCTGCTGGCCCGGGACGACGCCGGTGCCTGGGTGGCCGTGCTGGTCGGTGACGTGGAGCAGGGCAAGGATCTGGTGAGCGAGGCGCTCCAGCGGGTCGGCTGGGTGCGCAAGCACCTGGCGCAGGAGGGCCAGGAGGTGCGCGGCGTGGTCCTGCTCGAGGCGCTGCCCGAAGATCTGGGCTACGCGGCCTCGGCGGTCGCGGACACGATCTCGTTCAAGATCTGGCGCGTCGAGCTCGCCTTCGACGACGCGGAGCTCTAGAGCCCTTCGTAGCGGATGCCGGTCTGCTCCTCCGAGAGCTGCCACAGCCGCGTGGCCGTCTCCCGGTCGTGGGAGCGCCGGTTGGACCGCACCTTCTTCGGCGGCCCCCACAGCTCGCCCATCCGCGAGGGACCGTAGTAGCTCCCACTGCGCACGTCCGGACCGGCGGCGGCGTACAGCGAGGGCAGCGCGCCCCCCGCCGCGGTCTGGGAGAAGAGCCGGTTACCCAGGGCCGACATCCGCTCCATCAAGCTCGACCCCTCCATGCGCGGTCCCTCGAACTGCAGGTTGGTCGCCGCGTAGCCCGGGTGAGATGCCGCCACGACCAGGTTCCGCCCGGCGGCTTCCAGCACGCGCCCGAGCTCGTAGGTGAAGAGCAGGTTGGCGAGCTTGCTCTGACCGTACGCCCGCCACTTGCCGTAGCTGCCGGGCTTCTCGAAGTGCAGGTCATCGAGCCGCATGCGTCCGATCTTGTGCATGGTGCTGCTCACGTTGACGACGCGCGCGCCGGGCGTGGCCAGCAGCCGATCCAGCAGCAGTCCGGTCAGCGCGAAGTGTCCCAGGTGGTTCGTGCCGATCTGCATCTCGAAGCCGTCGGCGGTCTTGCGGAAGGGCAGGGCCATCACGCCGGCGTTGTTGCACAGCAGGTGGAGCCGCTCGTGGGCGTCGAGGAACGACTTGGCGAAGTCGCGCACCGAGGCCAGGTTGGCCAGGTCGAGGGCGCGGAGCTCGAGCGACGCGTTCGGGTGGGCGGCCTCCACGCGGCGGCGCGCCTCCGCCGCCTTCTCCGCCGACCGGCAGGCCATCACCACGTGGGCGCCCGCGCCCGCCAACGCCACAGTGGTCTCATAGCCGAGGCCGCTGTTGGCGCCAGTCACGACCGCCGTCTTGCCCGACAGGTCCGGCAGGTCCCGAACACTCCAGCTCGCGCTCGCCATGGCGCCCCCCCTTCAGTACACCCCCCCGAGCTTCCCGTGGTCCCAGGATACGACCCGGTCGGGCTTGCAGCGGATCATGATGCGCTTGGCCACCTGCCCCTGAACACCCTTGCGCATCTCCTCGAGGGAGCTCGCGGGAATCGCGTCGAGGTCGGTGCCCGCGGCGCGGAGCAGGGTGTCCGAGATCAGGTCCGGGTCCTCGACGAGCTCGGCGTGGGCGTACAGGGCCACGCCTTTGAGCTTCTCGTAGGTCTCGCCGGACTCGACCAGGAGCGTCACCCGCGGATCGCGGCGGAGGTTGTACACCTTCTGGCTCTTCTTGAAGGTAGTCATGCGGATGCTTCCGTCGTCATCCGCCACGAACCACATGGGCATGGGGTGCGGGAATCCACCTCGTCCGTTCGATACCAGGATGAGGGTCTTCTCGCTGCCCAGGAAGCCCCGGATCTCCTCCGGGCTCATGATGATCTGCACGCGTCTCGACACGAAACCTCCTCAGGCCGCCACGACCAGATAGTCTTCGCGAGGGAAGTGAACCACCAGCTCTCCAGCCCGCTCGCCCCGGCGGCGAATGCGGATCTCATGGGGACCGGAGGGCAGGAGCTCCCCCGCCACCGGACCCGAGCCGATCTCCTCGGGCAGGACGACCACCGATTGGCCCACCTCGAGTCCTTCCGGCGGCGGCGCGGCCTGCCCGCGGAACTCCGCCGGCGCGGCATCCCGGGCCACCGCGATCGCGTCCGCCGAGTCCATCTCCTCGCGCTTGCCGTGTCCGATGGCGCCGATTCGAGCCAGCCAGGCCGCCACGAAGCGCAGTGGCTCGACCAGCGCCTTCAGCTTCGGATTGGGCACCAGTCCCACCATCATCACCGGGTGGTACACCGCCAGGTCGGCCAGACAGGGCGCGTCGCCCAGCAGGAAGTCCCGGCCATCGGAGAGCTGCTGCTCGAGCAGATCCAGGTTGGCGCGCAGCTGCATCAGCTTCGCCGGCACGATCACTCCGGCCTGGTCCAGGTCGATGGCGTCGCCGACCATCTTGCGCCGGTCCTCCATGAAGTCCTCGTCGAACACGCCGCCCTCGCCCATGAGCACGGTGACCACCATCATGAAGCTGGTCTCGCCCCAGCGCTGCAGCGCCGGCACGATTGCCTCGGACCCGTCCGGGAACAGGGTGGGCGAGGGCGCCACGTCCTCGATCGCCCGCGCGATCCCCTTGGTGTCGCAGTACACGTCCGCACCCAGCTGAAGCGTGGGCGTGCGCCGGTAGCCGCCCGTCAGCTCGGTCAGGTCGGGCTTGGGCATGACGACCGGGATCTGGACCGAGCGCCAGGGGAGCCCCTTCAGTCCGAAGCAGAGGCGGATCTTCTCGGCATATGGGGAGATATCGTAGTGGTGGAGGATCAGCTCGTGCATTTCTCGCTCCTAGTCTTCGAGGTCCGCCATGACCGGCGTGTGGTCAGAGGTCGTGAGACCGTCCTTCTTCTTGCGGTACTCCCGGTCGATCGTCACCTCGCGCACCCGGCCCAGCACACTCTTGCTGGCCAGCAGGAAGTCGATGCGCAGGCCCTGGTTCTTGTGGAAGGCGCCGCCTCGATAGTCCCACCATGAGAACGCAGCGGTCTCGGGGTGGCGCTCGCGGAAGACGTCCCGCAGGCCCCAGGCGTGCAGCTTCCGAAGGCGCGCGCGCTCCTCGTCGGTGTGGAAGATCGCGCCCGTCAGGCCGGCCTCGTTCCAGCTGTCGATGGCCTCGGGCACGATGTTGAAGTCGCCGCACACGACCGTCGGCCGGTCGGCGCTCTCCTTCTCGTCCAGGTGTCCGGCCAGGGCGTCGAACCAGGCCAGCTTGAGCGGGAAGTCGTCGTGTCCCGTGTGCTTTCCGTTCGGGCAGTAGACCGTGGTGAAGGAGAGGTCGCCGCCCACCGTGGCCGTCAGCAGCCGCGCCCCCCGCTCGTCCTGGCCGGGAAGGCCGCGCTGCGTCACCGCCACCGTGATCGGCTCGCGGGTGAGGATCGCAACGCCGTTCCAGCTCTTCTGGCCGTGGGTCGCGGCTCGGTAGCCCGCCGATGCGAGGACATCGTGGGGGAACTGCTCGTCGGTCAGCTTGAGCTCCTGGAGCCCCACGACGTCTGGCTGGCGGGCCGCCAGCCAGTGGAGCAGGAAGTCGAGGCGCGCCCTCAGGCCGTTCACGTTCCAGGTGGCGATGCGCATGGGCCGATCCTACACCGCAATTCAGGCGGCGGTGCGGATGAGTCCATCCTACGCAATCCTTGTGTTCCATGGGATTCCTGGAGAGCAAGCTGCGCCTGCCCACGGCCGAGGGGGCGCTCCCGGGCCGCGACGTCGCCATGCCCGTGGCCGACGCCCACTTCGTGAACGGCAACCCCATGCAGCCGCCCTTTTCGCCGGGCACCGAGCTCGCCCTGTTCGGGATGGGCTGCTTCTGGGGCGCCGAGCGCATGTTCTGGCAGGCGTCGGGCGTTTTCTCCACCGCGGTCGGTTACGCCGCCGGCCGCACGCCCAATCCCAGCTACGAGGAGGTGTGCTCGGGCTTCACCGGTCACACCGAGGCCGTGCGCGTGGTCTACGACCCCGGCGTCACGAGCTATCGGGCACTGCTCGAGATCTTCTGGGAGGGCCACGATCCGACCCAGGGCATGCGCCAGGGCAACGACGTCGGAACCCAGTACCGCTCCGGCGTGTACACCTACGGCGACGCCCAGAGCCAGGCGGCCCTGGCGTCGTGCGAGACCTATCAGAAGCAGCTGAGTGCGGCGGGGCTGGGCGAGATCACGACGGAGATCGAGGACGCCCCGACGTTCTACTACGCCGAGGACTACCACCAGCAGTACCTGGCCAAGAACCCGTCCGGCTACTGCGGGCTGGGCGGGACGGGCGTCAAGCTGGACTGAGGCCGGTCTCGGTCTCGTCGGGCCCGGAGAGGAACCGGATCTCCTTCTCGAACCCGATGAAGTTCGGCCAGGCGCCTCGGCTGAAGTGGTCCGGGCGCACCAGCCAGTCTCCGTAGTAGCCCCACTCGATGATTCGGGTGGACACTTCCACTCGATTCATGGGCACGGTGACCATGGCGCTGAGGCCGCCGCCCACGCCCATGGTGACGAAGAAGGTCGCCTTGATCGGCGTGTAGAGCAGGTCGATGAAGCCGCACGAGATCCACAGGCCCACGTTGGAGCGGTCCTCGGCGTGGGCCGCCGGCGCCGCTGCGCTGC
>JAPUKG010000151.1 GCA_027295775.1 Pseudomonadota bacterium | reverse complement strand
GCGGCGGCGACAGCGACAGCGACAGCGACTGGAGCGTCGACGGAGAGGGCGGGAGCGGTCTCGCGGTGGTGGCCGACGACACCCGGCCGGATCCGCAGGTCTTCGCGACGCCGCGGCTGGGCGAGCGGCTGGCCGCGCACTCGACGATGCTGCTCGGCGTCTTCGCGCTGGGGTGCCTGGTCTCGTTGGGCCTGCGCAGCGCGCCGGCCGCGCTGCGCGCGCGCCTGGCGCTCGGGCTCTGGCCCGCGCTCGCCGGGTTCTGGGTCGCGCTCTTCGTGCGCCGGGCGCTCGCCCTTCCCGCGTACATGGGCTTCGACGGACCGCAGCACCTGGAGTACGTCCGCTTCGTGATCGAGCAGGGTGCGCTGCCCCTCGCCAGCGACGGGGGCATGATGTACCACCCGCCGCTCTTCTACGTGCTCTCGGCGGGTCTCGTGCAGCTGTTCGGAAGCGGCGGCGATGTGGCGGCGCTCCGGATCGCGTCCACCCTGCCGGGGCTGGCCCAGATCGCCATCGCCTTCGGGCTGGCGCGGCGACTCTTTCCCGACGATCGGGCGCTGGCACGAGTGGCGGCGGTCTGCGCGGGTCTGCTGCCCATGAACCTCTACATGTCCTGCTACCTCTCGAACGAGCCGCTGCACGCCGCGCTCGCGGGCCTGGCGATCTGGGCCACGGTCGGGCTCCTGCTTCGAGACGGGCTGCCATGGCCGGGGCTGGTCGCCGTCGGAGCACTGCTGGCCGGCGCGATTCTCTCCAAGGCGACGAGTCTGCTGCTGCTGCCGCTGGTGCTCGGCTTCCTCGCCTGGAAGAGCGACTTCGCCGATCGTTCCCCGGCCCCCCGGAGCGCGCTCGCACTGGCCGGCCTGGTCGCCGTCGTCGGAGGGCTCGCGGGCTGGTACTTCGTGCGCAACCAGCTCGTCTTCGGACAGGCCGTGGTGGGCAACTGGAACGTGCCGGGAATCGAGCGAGTCTGGTGGCAGTACCCGGGCTTCCACACCGCGAGCTACTACCTGCGCTTCGGCGACGTCCTGGCCCGCCCCTTCCTGGTGGGCTTCTCGTCCTTCTTCGACGGGATCTACTCCACCTTCTGGGGGGACGGGTTGATCGGCGGCATCGCCGCGTGGCGGGACCGCCACCCGTTGTGGAACTACGACGCCATGTCGCTGGTCTATGTCCTGGCGGTGCCGGCGACGGCCATCGGGATCTACGGCTTCGCGTCGCTGGTGCGGGAGGCGCTCTCGGGTGACGACGTGCGCCGCCGCATCGCCCTGACGTTTATCGCCGCCGTGCCCTTCGCGACGGGCTTCGTCGTGCTGTACCTCACCCTGGTCCACCCGGCGTTCGGCATGACCAAGGCCTTCTACGCGCTCTCGGTGACGGGCTGCCTGGCCGTGTCGGCGGCCCGGGGCGCGCTGTTGCTGCGCCGGCGCCTGGCGGCCTCGCGTTGGCCGGGGCTCGTGGTGCCCCTGGACGCATGGGCGGTCACCCTGATCGCATTCATCGGCGCGAGCTTTCTGGGCTGAGGGGGGCAACCGGTGGCGGCGAGGAGCTGGGGTACTCTGTCCCCCCCTCGGGAATCCCCCGGGAAAGCGGAGGAAGTGTGAGCCACGAGGCGGAAGCCCTCGAGCTGACCGTGGTGATGCCGTGCCTCAACGAGGCCGACACCCTCGGAACCTGCATCCAGAAGGCGCAGGAGGCCATGAGGGACCACGGAGTGGACGGCGAGGTGGTCGTCGCCGACAACGGAAGCAGTGACGGCTCCGTGGAGATCGCGGAGCGCCTCGGGGCGCGCGTGGTCCACGTCTCCGAGCGCGGCTACGGAGCGGCGCTCATGGGCGGCATCGCCGCCGCACGGGGGCGCTTCATCCTCATGGGCGATGCCGACGACAGCTACGACTTCCTCGAGATCCCGCGCTTCGTCGATCGGCTCCGGGAGGGGGCGGATCTGGTGCAGGGCTGCCGCCGTCCCGCCGGCGGCGGCACGATCCGGCCCGGCGCGATGCCCTTCCTGCATCGCTGGATCGGGAATCCGGCGCTCACCTGGATGGTGCGCGGCATGTTCCGCACCCCCATCCACGACGCCTACTGCGGGATGCGCGCGTTCACCCGCGAGTCGTACGAGCGGCTCGGCCTGCGCTGCACCGGCATGGAGTTCGCCACCGAGATGATCGTCAAGGCGAGCCTCTACGGGGAGCGGGTGGTCGAGATCCCGATCACGCTGCACCCCGACGGCCGGGTCTCCCACGCGCCGCACCTGCGCACCTTCCGCGACGGCTGGCGGACGGTGCGCTTCTTCCTGATGTACAGCCCGCGCTGGCTCTTCCTGCTGCCCGGCACTGTACTCGTGCTGCTCGGCCTGGTGGGCTACGCGCTCGCCCTCCCGGGCGCCCAGCTCTTCGGCGTCCGGCTGGGGGCGCATACGCTGCTGGTGGCGAGCCTGGCGCTGCTGGTCGGCTACCAGTCGATCCTGTTCGCCGTGTTCAGCAAGACCTTCGCCGTTGTCGAGGGACTGATGCCCGAAGATCCGCGCCTCAACCGCTTCTTCGAGATCCTGAACCTGGAGCGCGGGCTCACGCTCGGGGCGGTGGCCTTCGTGCTGGGCCTGAGCCTGATCGGGGTCGCCGCGGGTCAGTGGCGCGACGCCGGCTTTGGCGACCTGGACTACGCGGTCACCATGCGCTGGGTGGTCCCCGGCGTCACGCTGGCGGCCCTGGGCTTCCAGACCCTGCTGTCGAGCTTCTTCGTCAGCATCCTCGGGATGGGGCGTCGGTGAATCGGTTCCAGCGTCTCCCGCGCGCCCTGATGGCCAATCGGCGCTGCGAGGTCCTGGCGGGGCACGTGGCGGATCTCGTTCCCACAGACGCCAGCGTGCTCGACGTCGGCTGCGGCGACGGCGCCCTGACCCGGCGCATCGGGGAGCGCCGCCCGGATCTCCGGGTCGAGGGGATCGAGGTGTTCGTCCGCCCGGACGCGGAGCCCCTGGTGCGCGAATACGACGGCCAGCGCATCCCGTACTCGGACGACGCCTTCGAGACGGTGCTGCTCATCGACGTCCTGCACCACGCTCGGGATCCCATGAGCCTGCTGCGCGAGGCCGTGCGGGTGGCGCGCCGCAACATCGTGCTCAAGGACCACGTGCTCGCCGGTCTTCTGGCCCACGCGACGCTGCGCTTCATGGACCGCGCCGGGAACCCCCCGGAAGTCGACCAGCCCCACAACTACTGGGTGCGTCAGCGCTGGCTCGAGGTCTTTCGCGAGGTCGACCTGCTCCTGGTGGACTGGCGGGGCTCGCTGGGAATCTACCCGCTCCCCGCCGATTGGGTCTTCGGCCGCTCGCTGCACTTCGTGGCCCTCCTCGACGTCGTGCGATGAAGGAGGTGCGCGACCACCACGGGGTCGCCGCCGTAGTCGTCGCCTGGGCAGTGCTCGCCGCCACGGCCTTCGCCTTCGCCGCGCCGCGCACCGACGCCCCGGGCCTCTACTACGACGAGGCCTTCATGGCGCAGCAGGCCCGCGACTTCCTCGAGCCGGAACGCGCGACGGACCACGCCGGCTCGATCCGGGAGCTCTGGATCGCGGGCCGCCCGTTCCCGCTGCGCAATGCGGTGTATCTGGGCTCGCTGAAGAGCCAGCTGCTGATCCCGAGCTTCGCAATCTTCGGCGCCGAGCCCTCGGTGCTGCGCCTGACCACGCTGGGCTGGAGTCTGCTGGCGGTGCTGTTCGTCATGCTCTTCGCCCGCCGGATCGTCGGAACGCCGGCGGCGATCGCGAGCGGCGCCCTCCTGATCGGCGACCCGGCCTGGTACTTCTACAGCCTGCACGAGTGGGGACCCTTCACGACCGGGCTGCTGTGCCGCGGCGCGGGGCTCTGGCTGGTGACACTGGGCTGGAGCGAGCGACGGGTCGCCGCCCTCGCCGCGGGCGGGCTCGCGCTGGGGCTCGGCGTCTACAACCGGGCCGACTTCGCGGTGATCCTGGCGGCCGCCGCGCTCGCGCTCGCGGCGGCCGCGCCCGCCGTGCTGCGGGAGGCCTGGCGCGAACGGCGGCGCGACGCAGTGATCCTGCTGCTGGCTCTGGCGGTGGGCGCCGCGCCCATGCTGGTGTCCGCCGGCGAGCTCCTGGCTACCGGGTCGAGCGCGGCCCTCGAGAGCCGAGGCGGGCTGGAGGAAAAGCTCCGCGTCCTCGGTAGCCTGCTCGACGGCTCGCGCTTCTACCGGGTGATCGATCAGGGCGGCCTCTTCCCGCGCATGCACGAGAGCACCGCCCCGGCGAGCCTCTTGCCGTGGCTACTCCTCGCCGCCGCCGTGGCGGCCGCGTGGCGCGGCGCGCGCCGCACCGCCGGCGGCCGGGCTCCCGGCGCCGAGACCTTCCTGCTGCTGGCCGCGCTGCTGACCTCGCTGGGGATGCTGGCCGTGCCCGGCGCCGTGCGGGCGCACCATCTGTTGAACGCGCTGCCGTTCCCACACCTGCTCCTGGCGTCCGTCTCGGTGCGCGCGTGGCGCGCCGCGGGATCGCGACCCGCCGTCCGCACGGTCGTCCCCATCCTCATCCGGCTGGGTCTGGTGGCCGCGCTGGCCGCGCTGGCGATCAGCAGCCTGCGCGTCTCCGCCGCGACCTATGCGCTGATCGACGCGACCGGCGGCCGGGGCCGCTTCAGCACCGCCCTCCACGACCTCGCCCGGGAGATCGATGGAGATCCCGAGCAGCGCGTCGTGAGCCTCGACTGGGGCTTCCACGAGCCCCTCCTCTTTCTCACCGACGACACCGTGCTGGTCCAGCCCCTCTGGCGCATCCCCCTCGCCGTCCGTCAGCGCGGCGCCTGGACCCACGACGGCCAGCCCGGCGATCTCTATCTGGTCCACGCCGACGCCTACGACCTGTTCGGCCACAGCGCCCGCTTCCTGCGCACCGCCCAGCACCTGGGCGAGCGGGAGCCCGGCGCCGTCGAGCTGCGCGACTACCGCGACCGCGAGGGCAGCCCCGTCTTCACCACCATCCGCATCACCCGCCCGCACCGGATCGTCCTCCGACCGACGGGCTTCCGCATCGAGTAGGCGATCGGCGCGCCCGCTCAGCGACGGCGCACCGCCCCGAGCTCCCGCGCCAGTGCCGCACTTCGCCGGTTCTGGCGGAACGCCTTCCGGAGCCGCGCCTCCGCCGCGTCGTCGCGGCCCGCGGCCCGCTCCGCCCGCGCGAGGCGCAACGCCGCTTCCGGGTCTCTGTACGCCAGGTCCCCCACCTCGTCGAGCAGGGCGGCCGCATCTTCCCCCGTCTCGATGCGCAGCGCCGCCAGCCGCCACGCGCCCTCGGCGCTGCCCTGCCGACTCCCAACCGCGCGTTCGTAGAGGCGCGCGGCCTCCCGCCGGTCGCCCCGTGCCTCCGCCAGCCGTCCCAGGCCGATCGATGCCGCGGGAAGGCCGGGCTCGATGCGCAGCGCCTCCTCGTAGCTCGCCGCCGCCCGCTCCGCCCGCCCGCGAGCGGCGAGCGCCTCGCCCAGCAAGACGTGGCCATTGGCGAACGCCGGACGCTCCGCCACCGCTTCGCGGGCGAAGCGCTCTGCCGCCTCCGCATTGCCGAGCTCGACCGCCGCAGCCGAGCGAAACAGGTTGACCATATGGCCGCCGCCTTCGATGTTCTCGAGCACGCCCAACGCCGCCAGGGGTCGGCCCTGGCCGCGCAGCACCATGGCCCGCATCAGCCTCAGGGCGTCGGCCATCCCGTCCTTCGGGTCGAGCCCGCCCACCGGGCCCAGCTCGACGGGGACCGCCGGCTCCCCCGCCAGGTAGCCGAGCTCGCGGAGGCGGGCGCGGGCGGCGGGGTCGGGATCGATCGCCGGCGCCAGCTCGCCTGCCGCCGCCAGGCGCTCGTCGAGGATCGCGGACAGCTCCGCCATCTGCTCCGGGCGCTCGGCGGACAGGTCGCGGGTCTCGCTGGGGTCGTTCTCGATGTCGTAGAGCTCGGGGCGCGGGGCGCGGATGTACTTGTAGCGGCCCGAGCGAATGCCCAGGAGCGCGCTCCACCCGAAGTCGATCTGGGTGGCGAGGGTCTCGACGTAGACAGGTCGGGCCTCGCTGGCGTCGCCGGACCAGGACCCGACGAGGTCCACACCGTCGGTCCCGGCCAGGGGCTCCGCCCCGACCAGGGCCAACAGGGTCGGTGCCAGGTCGACCAGTCCCACGGTCCGCCTCACCACGGTGGCGCCCGGTACGCCGGGTCCGTTCAACACCAGGGGGACCCGTTGGGTCGTGTCGTAGATGCCGAGCGAGTGCGTCACCTCCCCGTGATCGCCGAGCCCTTCGCCGTGGTCGCTGGTGACGGCCACCAGAGTCCGACCGTCGGGGTGGCGGCGCTCGATCGCGTCCAGCAGCCGGCCCAGCTGGCTGTCGGCGAAGGCGATCTCCCCGGCGTAGGGGTCGTCGGGGAACACGGCCTGGAAGCCGGGGGGCGGCCGGTAGTCCGCATGCGGGTCGAACAGGTGGACCCACACAGGAAGAAGCGCGGCGGCGCGTTCTCCAGCCACGACAGGGCCTCCGCCACCACTTGATCGGCGGTCCGCTCGGCGAAGGAATCCGCTCCTCCGGCCCAGCGCAGCGACATCCGGTCCCCGTAGCGGTCGAAGCCCCGGGCGAGGCCATAGCGCCGGTCCAGGGGCACCGCGCCGACGAACGCCGCGGTAGCCCTTCCGGACGCGCGCATCTGCTCGGCCAGGGTCGGGATGTCTTCTGCCAGCCGGAAGATCGTGTTGTGGTGGATGCCGTGCCGCGGTGGCTCGAGTCCCGTGAACATGGACGCGTGGGAGACGAGGGTGATGGGAGCGGGCGCGATGGCCGACTCGAAGCGCACGCCCGTGGCGGCGAGCTCGTCGATGCGCGGGGTGTGCGCTGCCTCTGCGCCGTAGCAGCCCACGTGATCCGCGCGCAGGGTGTCGATGGTCACCAGTACGACGCGCTCGGCCCGCGCCTCCGCCGACTCTCCCGACGCGCAACTCCAGGTCGCCAGGGACGGGGCAAGGGCGAGCGCGGCGATCCACGGTCGGCTCATGGGCACGCCATTCTGTCCCATCGGAGGGTCCCCCGCATGGGGGCTCCTCTATACTGCACGCGGCGGTGAGAGCCCCGCCTGCGCGACGAGGAGCCGAGGTGATCCTGCGCGACGAGGAGCCGAGGTGATCCGGAAGTCGCCGCTCGCGGTGGCGGCGGCGCTGTTTGGCGTCGCCGTCCTGGCCCGCGTCGCTTCGTGGCGGGACGTCTTCGACGCCGGGCGCACCTACTTCGCGGGCAACGACGCCTACTACCACGCGCGCCGGATTCTGTTCTCCTCGGTGCACTTCCCGGATGTCCTGCGCTTCGACCCCTATATCAACTTCCCTCACGGCGGCGAGCCCATCTGGTCGCCGCTCTTCGACGGGGCCACGGCGCTGATGGTGCGGACTCTCCTCGGCTCAGACGGGGGCGCCGACATGGATTGGTTGATCGTGTGGTTGCCCCCGCTCCTGGGCGCCGCAACCGCCGTCGGGGTGGCGCTGCTGGGACGCGCAGCCCTGGGCCCGCGCGCCGGGTGGATCGCGGGCTTCCTGCTCGCGCTCTTCCCGGCCCACGTGGCGTACTCGAAGCTCGGCTTCGTGGACCATCACGTGGCAGTCGCCGGCGCGTCGGTGGCGATCCTCGCCTGCGGCATGGCGTGGCTGGCGCGGGTCTCCGACGAGGACTCCGCCGGCGGACCGGGTGTCGCGCTCGTCGCGGTCACGGGTGCCGTCCTCGGCGCGGCACTGCTGCTCTGGCCCGGGATGCTCCTCGAGCTGGCGGCCCTCGAAGTGGGGCTCGCGGTCGCCGTGCTGCGCTGTCGTCGAGCCGCCGCCTTCCGCCGGGGCGCGCTCTCCCTGGCCGGCACCCACGCGTTCGCCTTCGCGCTCGTCGCCCCGTTCTCCGCGGGCCAGTCCTGGCTGCTGTGGGGCTCGTTCTCGCCGGCGGTCCTGTCGAGCTTCCAGCCCTGGCTGCTCGCCTGTGGCGCCCTCGGCTACGCGGGCCTGGCGCTCTCGGCCCGGGGTCGCGCGGGGTCGCTCTCCGGGTCGCGCCGGATCGCGTCGGCGCTGGTCTTGGCGACCGTCGCCCTCGGCGCGAGCGCCGTCCTGGTTCCCGATCTCCTCGGTGCGCCCGGCGACGCGTGGCGCTGGCTCGCGAAGCAGGAGGCGTTCCAGGCCGGAGTGTCCGAGTCGCGACCCCTCTTCATGACCCGGGGGCACATCGACCTCCGTCAGGCAGAGACGATCCTGTCCCGCGCGATCTTCGTGCTGCCGCTCGCGCTCCTGCTCTCGATTCGCTCTGCGTTGCGGGCGCCCCTTCCGGCGCCGCGGCTCTTCCTACTCTGGTGGACCGCGCTCGTCTTTGCAGCCACCTGTGTGCAGGTGCGCTTCCAGAGCTCGCTGGCCCCCGCCCTGGCGCTCCTGCTGGCCTGGTGGATCGATCGGGCGCTCGCGTGGTCGTCGACTGGCGAACGCCGCCTCTGGAAGGGGGTCGCCACGGGTGTGCTCCTGCTCGGGGTGTTCCAGCCCTGGGCCGGCTTCTACTCCCGCGGCCTCGGCAACCAGCTCCGCTGGCTCCGCGGCGAGGAGCCGATCGTCCGGCCCCTCGACGCGCGCCGCCACCTGCTGGTGGAGGTGGCGGAGTGGATCCGAGAGAACACCCCGCCCACCTCGGGCTACCTGGACGCCGAAGCCAAGCCCGAGTACGCCGTCCTCTCATCCTGGACCGACGGGCACATCCTGGGCTACGTGGCGCGGCGGCCGACGGTGACCAACAACTTCGGCGACGACATCGGCGTCGAGAATCCAGTTCGGGCCGACCGCTACTACGTCGCCGAGGAGGATGCTGCGTCCGACATCCTCGACGACCTGCGCGCCCGCTACGTGCTGCTCGAGTACCGGCCAACGCGCCCGCGCCGGAATTTCGGGCCGCGCTCGATGCTCTCGCGTCTCTACTTCTCCGACGGCGCCGCGGGCGAACGCGCCACGGTCTCGCGCGAGGGAGAGCTGCGCGAGATCGAACACGAGGCGCCCGCCGTCAAGCGTCACCGGCTCGTCTTCGAGTCGCGGCCCAAGCCCTTCCTCCGCGGAGAGCGCCCGGGTTTCAAGCTCTACGAGCACGTGGCGGGGGCTCGGCTCGAGGGACGGGCGCCCGCCGGCGCCCGGGTCGAGGCGCGGCTTCCCATCGAGACCAACCGCGGGCGGCGCTTCGAGTTCGTGACCCACACCCGTGCGGACGACCGAGGCCACTACGCGCTCGCGGTCCCCTACGCGAGCGGGGCGAGCGGGACGAGCGGGGACGCCGCGGCCCGCGGCGGCGCCGTGCGCAGCCTCGATCGCTACGCGGTGAGCGCGGCGGGGCGGAGCGCGAGCGGGGCGGTGAGCGAGGCGGCGGTGCGCGAGGGTCTCGCGGTGCCCGGGCCCGACCTCCGCTCTCTGCCTTCGGGTTGACGCCGAGCCCGGCCTCCGGGGCGGGGTCCGGGGCGAGCTCCCGCGCCGTCTTCCGGTGGCCCGCCGCCTCCTCGGGCCGTCCCTGCCGCTCGAGCACGTCTGCCAGCACCTGGTGGCCCCGGTAGTCGGCGTCCTCCATCTCGAGCATGCGGCGCAGGTGCGCTTCCGCCTCGGGCAGGCGGCCCTGCTCGCTGCGCAGGACGCCCAGGTGGAACTGCACGTCCGGGTCGCCGGCGAAGATCGATTCGGCCTGTTCGAGGTAGCGCTCCGCGTCGGCCAGTCGATGCTCGCGCAACATGATGCCGCCGAAGTTCGCGTAGCTGGACGCGCGGAACACGTCGCGGTCGAGGAGCAGCACGTTGCACGCGATCGCCGCGGCCGCGAGCGCCAGCAGGGGCGCGCGCAGCTCGCGGATGCGGCCGTTCGTCGCGAGGCTCGCGCCGCGAACCACCGCCAGCCCGACGAAGGGGAGGAGCAGGGGGACCAGGGGAAAGCGAAAACGGGCCGCCACCAGGAAGACCGACACGCCAGCCGCGTAGACCAGGGCGAGCCAGATCAGGAAGTGGCTGCGCGCCCAGAGCGGGGGATCCCGCCGGGCCAGGATCAGACCCGCTGCCGCCAGCGGCACCAGCAGACCGAAGTGGAGGGGCGACCAGCGCAGGGCTGGCGACCAGTCCTCGTAGACGTAGAGATCCTCGGTGTCCGGGATCTCGTAGGCGTTCCAGGTCAGGAACCACTTCCAGACCATCAGCTTCGACCAGGCGACGGGCTCGGCGCGCACCCAGTCCAGGCCCCGCCCGAGCCAGTAGTCGGAGACCTCCCCCCGAGACAGGGGCCGGCCCAGGGCCTCCTCGGCGATGCGCGTGGCGTCGGGGCTCTCGAACTCCGGCGTGTGACGGCCGGGAACCAGCGGGACGTACAGCCCACTGGCGTCGGGACTGTTGCCGTACCAGAAGTTCGTCCCGAGCTGGGACGTGGTGAGCGAGAAGGTCCGGCCGTTGGCGTAGTTGTGGATGGCGGCGGGCAGCAGAAGCAGCGCGGCGCCGGCGACGAAGGCTGCGGCCGGCACGAGCCGGGAGCGACCCTCCCGCGTTCGCATGGCCAGCCACACCGGGATCCACGGGAGCCAGACGAGCGCGTTCTCCCGGGTGAGGGCCAGCAGGCCGAACAGCGCCCCGGCCAGGGCGCACAAGAACGCGCTCTGACGGCGCTCGAAGGCGACCACCGCAAGCAGCCCGGCGCTGGTCAACGCCAGTCCGAGGGCCGTCTTCTGCACGATCGCCCCGAAGAAGATCGCCGGGGGATAGAGGGCCAGCACCAGACCCGCTGTGAGACCGGCGCCGAAGCCGAACAGGACGCGCGCCGTCCCGAAGCAGAGCGCGCACGAGAGCGCCCCCAGGAGGAGCTGGATCACGTGCACGTTCCACATTTCGTGGCCGATGAAGCGGTAGACGACCGCCAGGAGGTACGGGTACGCGGGTGCCTGGTAGAACGCGTCGGGCCCCCACCACGCGCCGCCCGCGATGCGGACCGCCCAGGCGTCGTAGGCGGCCGCGTCGATCAACAGGTGCTGGAACGAAGGGATATCGCGGATCGAGAGGAGGTGGATCGCCCGCACGGCGGCGGCCAGCGCGAAGATGCCGAGCGCCGCGGCGCCGTCTCGCCAGGGCGGAGCCTCGCCCGCCGGGCTCACGGCGATTCGTTCTCGCCGAGGATGGGCGGATACCAGCCCTGCTGGGCCAGGGGGTTCGCGTAGTAGTCCAGCTGCAGGTGTCGCCAGGTGTGGAGCCGGTCCGAGAGCGCCCGGGCGAGCTCGGGCTTCTCGCTCGAGACATCCATGTGCTCGCCGGGATCGCTCTCGAGGTCGTAGAGATAGCTGCGGTCGAGCTTGGCGTCGTAGATCAGCTTGTGGCCGTCTCGCACGATGGCGTACTGGTGCGCGATGGGCGTCTGCACGACGAGGAAGACGTCGCGGACCGACGGAAACTCGGGCGCGAACAGATCCAGCCCCTGCCAGGCGGGGTGCAGCGGGATCGCGAGCAGCCCCGCCAGGGTGGGGGGAACGTCCAGGTGCTGCGCCAGCTGGTCGTGCCGGCTGGGCGCCATGCCGGGCACCGCGATCACCAGGGGCACCCGCATCACCTCGTCGTACAGCGCGTTTCCGTGGGAGGCGAAGTCGTGCTCGTAGAAGGCCTGGCCCGTGTCGCCCGAGACGATGATGATGGTGCGATCCGACAGCTCCCACTCGTCGAGGGCCGCGAACAGCCTTGCCAGCTGCTGGTCGATGTAGTGCAGGCTGTCCGCGTACAGCGCCTTCACCACCGGTACCTTGTCCTGGGGGTAGCGGTTGAAGGTCATGCGAAAGTCGACAGCGTCCGGTCCGAAGGGCCGCTCGAAATCGTCGGGCACCACGTACGGAAAGTGGCTGTTCTGGAGGTTCATGTACAGGAAGAACGGGTGCTCTGGATCCTCGCCGATCCACTTGATCGCCTCACCGACGGTGAAGCGGTCATCCACGCTCCCGGCGTGCTCGGTGTTGGCCACCCAGGCGGCGAATCCCGTGTCCGTCTCGGCCACGTAGGTGGGTCCGTCCCAGGTCTCGGCGTGCATTAGCCGGTCGAGGCCGCCGGTGTCGAGGTAGTTGATCATCTTCCCCCAGTGCTCGTTCTGGGACGAGAAGATCGAGGTCCGGTACCCGACCGACTTCAACACGTCGTAGATCATGACCCGGGGATAGGGCGGATCTTCCGGATAGACGTGGGTCTGCTCGGAGCGCAGCGGGTAGTGCGAGGAGAGCGGTCCCATGTCCGCATAGTTCGAGTGGGACGCCTGGGTGTAGGCGCGCTCGAAGATCTGGGCGCGCGCCGCCAGCGCGTCGAGGGCGGGCATCACCGACCGCTCTGCGCCGTAGACGCGCAGCTGGTCGGCGCGCAGGGACTCGATCAGGATCAGGATCACGTTCAGCGGCCGCAACCGGTCGAGGTCCACTCCCCGCCGGTAGTCGGCGTCGCTCACCTGGTCGCGCCGAACCACGGGCAGGTCGCGATTGGCGGGGTACTCCGCGAGGCGGCTCGAGCTGGCACCGGTCAACTGGTGGTGGAGGTGCACGAAGGCGCCCGCGCGCTCGAGGGAGCTCTGGCGGTAGAGCTCGCCCAGGCGGAAGTGCACGCCGATGATGGGCTCGCTCACCAGCTGCCGCGCGTCGCCATAGACGGACTGGCCGAGCACCTGGAGTCCGGCGCAACCGAGCGCGCCCGAGATGGCGGCGATGCGCACGCGCCGAAGACTCTGCTCGGAGAGGACCGCGGCGAGCCGGGGCAGCCCCCAGGCAATCCCCAGCGCGCCGATCAACGCCACCACCGGGACGCCGAAGAAGACCAGCGCGGGCACCCAGTGCATGACCTGCACGGGCTGGACGATCCAGAAGTCGATGCTGGCCTGATTGAGGAACGCCCCCGCGCTCCAGAACGAGCCCCAGGTGGCGCCGTACAGGAAGAACCCGCACCACAGGGGCGGCACCGCCAGGGCGCGGGCCGCGGACGGCCAGCGCGCGGCGAGTCGCTGCCACAGCCAGCCGGCGGGGACTCCCACCACGAGGAGCGTGATGGCAAGGGCCGCGAGGTCGCTGGCGGCGAGCGTCGCCCGCGCCAGGACCGGGATGCGCTCGGCGTGGAACGCCGAGCCCGGAACCGCGAAGAGCAGGACCAGCTCGGCGAGGGCGAGGCCGATCCACAGAATGCTCAGCAGCGAGAGGGTTCGGAGCACGGCGAGGGCGCGCAGTATACCGGATTCCGGGTCAGGGCTTCCGCTCCAGCCTTTCGAGCAACAGGATGCCGAACTGCCGTTTCTCGACGAAAGGCGGCTCTCCGATGCGCAACACGGGCCGGTAGTTTCGCTGCACCCAGTCGAAGGTCGCGTTCGCGTAGTCGCGGCCGAAGAACCGGAAGCCGTACTCTTCGGTGTCCTTGTGCACGAGCGCGATCATGTCCGGCGGATGCGCCGCGAGGCTGTCGATCATCGCGCTCTCGCCGAAGATCGCGTACTCGGGCGGCATCCAGTTGATGAACGGCGTGGGGTTGGGCCGGCGCAACAGATAGTTCAACGTGACGCCCTCGGGCATGACGACGAGGGTACCGTCGGGACCGAGGCGCTCGGAGAGCTCCACGAGGGCGCTCTGCACCGCCGGTCCGCGGATCCGGTCGCTGCGAATCCGATCCGGCGCTTCTCCCACGAGGAAGTCCTTGCGCGAGAGCTGCCGAGCCATGAGGTCGAGGTTCGCGCTCAGGAGCGCGACCAGGACCGCCAGCGCGGACGCCCGGAAGGCCGCGCCGTAGGCGCCGCGCTCCGAGAGCCAGCGCGGAATCCAGTCCACCCAGGCGACTACGAGGACGAGGGTCGCGGGCATGGCCAGGGCAAATCCGTACTGCTGGATGCGCGCGTGCAGGATCATCTTGGCCAGCAGCACCGCGGCGAAGACCACGAGCGCCAGCCGCAGCGCGGGACGTCCCTCGACCGGCGCGGGCCCCCGGCGCAGCGCGGGACCCGCGCAGAAGAGGGCCAGGGCGGCCATGAACAGGGGCAGCGGGCGGGCCGCCTGGGCCCAGCGGATCTCGGGGCGCAGCGCCAGCAGCACGCCGGCGGTGAGCGCGAACAGTCCGGCGGCAATCCAGGGCCGGGCACGCCCCGGGGTGCGCAGCGCGAACGCCAGGGCCACGCCGGGGGCCAGCACCGCGATCGCGGCACCGGCCCAGGCCAGCAGGGCGACCGCGTTGCCGCTGATGTCGTCGGTGCCGAGGCTGTGACGGTAGAAGTCGATCGAGGCGATGTCGGCCGTGAACAGGGCAGACCACGGGCCAACGATCCCGCGCGCCGCGGTCTCCAGCGGAATCGCGGCGCCGAGCCAGGCCCAGGCGAGAAGGGGCGGAGCCAGGGCCGCGGCGAGCAAGCCGCTGGCGGTCCGCAGGCTCTCACGGCCAGCTGCGCCCTCCCGCCACAGCACGGAGGCGAGCCCCGCGGCGAACGCCGCGCCCCCAGCCAGGAGGATCTCGGGCTTGGTGAGGGCGGCGCCTCCCAGCAACCCGCCCGCCGCAAGCACCCAGCGCGTGCGGCGCGGTCCAGAGGGGAGCGCCTCCACGGCCCCCAGGCAGGCCAGCGCGCCCAGGCAGAGCACCAGCCCGTGGGTCAACTCGTGGGAGTAGGGGCTGAGATAGTTGTAGTTGCCGATCCCGACGAGCTGCGCGAACGCGAACAGGATCAGGAAGACCGCGCAGGCGACGTCGGCGGCCAGCGCGCTTCCGACCGCCCGGAGCAGGTGGTGGAGGAGCCCCGTCAGCAGCACGAGAAGGATCGCGTTCACTGCGACCAGCGTCGCGATGCCCGGCCCGAAGACGCGGAACCAGAGTGCGTTCCAGTGGGGAGAGAGGGGCCCGTTGAAGTACGCGACGTCGACGTAGAGATCGCTCCCGCCGGCGATCCGCCACGGGACGTAGAGCTCTCGGCCAAAATCGATCAGCACGTCCGGCCAGGCCAGCCAGGTCCACCCGAACATTCCGAGTCCGATGGCGAGCAGCGCGACCCACGCGACGACGCTTCGTAGGAGCGGCACCGGAGGGGAGTCTAGGCGCGGCGGAGCGCGTATCATAGGCCCGCCCCGCCTGTCCAGTCTGTCGCCGATCACCCCCCCGGAGCACCCATGAAGCGCGCACCCAGGAGATCGATCGGCCTCGGCGGGCTGGCGCTCCTGATCGCGCTTGCCGGCTGCGCCCCGGAGCGAACGCCCCCATTCCTCCTGCTGCTGAGCGTCGACACGCTCCGGGCCGATCGGGTCGGCGCCTACGGCGGTCCGCCCGGGCTCACCCCGCACATCGACGCGCTCATGGCCGAGAGCGTGGTGTTCGAGAACGCCTTCTCGACCTGCTCCTACACGCTTCCGTCGCTCGGCGCCCTCATGACCGGCCGCTACCCCGAGGAGGTCGGGATGCACGCGAACGTCTCCCTGCTCGGTCCGGAGTTCGCCACCCTGGCGAGCGTGCTCGAGCTCGGCGGCTGGGTCACCGGCGCCGTCGTCAGCAATTACGTGCTGCGCAGCGAAACCGGAATGGATCGCGGCTTCGGAGTGTACGACGACACCTTCACCCAGCGCGAGGCGAACCGGGATCTCCCCGAGCGAACCGCTGCGCCCACCACCGACGCCGCCCTCCGTCTGGCGGACCAGCTACTCGAGGCGGGCGGACCCGGCGCCTTCCTGTGGGTGCACTACCAGGACCCCCACGGTCCCTACCTCCCGCCCTCCGGACGCCGAGAGCGCTTCCTCGACGCTGCCCGCAGCCGACCGAACGGAGCGCTTCGGCTCGAGTCGGGCTCGCCCTTCGGCGCCATCCCCGCCTACCAGTATGTGGAGGGGCAGAACGAGGTGGCCTTCTACCTGGCGGGCTACGACGGGGAGATCTCGTACCTGGACGACGAGGTAGGCCGACTGCTGCGCGGTCTCGAGGAGCGCGGGATCACGGACAACGCCGTGATCGTGTTCGTCGCCGATCACGGCGAGGCGTTGGGGGAAGCAGACTATTGGTTCTCCCACGGCGAGTACCTGATGGATGCCCTGATTCACCTTCCCCTCTCGATCCGGGCGCCCGGGCTCGAGCCGGGGCGGAGAGACGAGCCCGTTTCCCAGCTCGATCTCTTCCCGACGCTGCTCGCACTCTTCGACGTGCCTCTCGCCGACGCCTACCAGGGCCACGACCTCCTGAGCGGGGAGATTCCGCGCGATCGCGAGATCTACCTGGCTTCGCTGCGAGGGTCGAGCGTGCCCCGCTACGGCCTGATCGCCGACGGCTTCAAGTACGTGGTCACCCGGCGAGAGTCCGGGAGGGAAGAGCAGCTCTTCCGCCTTGGCGACGACGGCCAGGACGTCTCCGGGGACGAGCCCGAGACCACGGCTCGCATGCGCGGTCGTCTTGCCACGCTGCGCTCCCGGCTGCGCGTTCCGCAAGAGCGACGCCTCCAGATCAATGCGGACGAGCGCAGGCGCCTCGAGCAGCTGGGCTACCTGGTGGACTGAGCGTGGGCTCGAGGGCGTGGCTCTGGGGGCTCGTGCCGCCGCTGCTGGCCGGGGCTGGTCTGCGCGGATTCCGGCTGCGCGAACAGATCCTGATCGGCGACGAGCTCCACGCCGTCAACGCCGCCGTCGCGCGTCCGGTCGGGGAGATCGTCACCCAGTGGACGTACCACGGCGCCGACTACTGTGTGCCCCTGGCCGCCCTCTATCGCCTGCTGCTGGACGCGGGCGTCCAGCTGTCGGAGCTGGGCTTCCGGGCGCCGGTGCTGGCCGCGAGTCTCCTGCTGGTGGTCGCGGTGCCGCTCGCGCTCCGGCCCCGGCTCGGCCGGCGCGCGTGTCTCGTGCTCGCGTGGCTGCTGGCCCTCTCGCCCATGCTCGTGCTCTACGGACGGATGGTCCGCTCCTACGCACCCGCGGTGCTGCTGGCGTTCGCCGCGGTCGTCACCTTCGATCGCTGGTGGCGGGACCGATCGCGCGGCGCCGCGGCGGCCTACGCCGCGCTCGCGGCCGGCGCCGTCTACTTCCACCTGGGCGCCGCTCCCCTGGTCGGAGCTCCCATTCTCTACGCGGTGCTCGAGACGCTCGTCGACCGGCGCGGCGCCCCCGCGGCCGAGCGCGCTCGCGCCCTTCTCCCCCTCGCGGTTCCGCTGGCCGGTCTGACGGTGCTGCTGGCCGCACTCCTGCTTCCCGCACGGCAATCGCTCGTGGAGCTGGCGGGTCTCCATGGCGACGGCGCGCTCCCGGACCCGGCGACCTGGCTCGACGTGGCGCGCCTCCAGCTCGGGACGTCGGCATTCTCTCTGGTCGCAGTCGCGGTGGGCGTAGCGGCACGCGGCGCCTGGATCCTCTACCGCCGGGACGCCCGCTTTGGGCTCTACCTCCTCACGCTGGCCGCCGTCCACACCGGCTGGCTCTTGCTCTTCGCGCCCCATCTGTTCCAACACCTGCTGGTGGTGAACCGCTACTTCCTGCTGCTCCTGCCGTTCCTGCTGGCCCTGCTCGCCCTGGGGCTGGCGAGTCCGTGGACCTCCCGCCCGTCTCGCGTCGCGCGGATCGCCCAGGACGCCGGGGTGGCAGCCCTGCTGGCGGCCCTCTTCGCGACCGGGCCCCTGGTGGGCGACAAGTTTCGCACGAGTCCGTTCACTCACGCCCCGACCTCGCTGACCTTCACCGCCGCCGAGGACCGGGTGGACGCCGATGCGCCGCCCGGCTTCTACCGGGAGCTGGCGACCGCGGCGACCGGTGGCGAGGTCGTGCTCGAGTACCCCTGGATGAACGTGGCGAGCCACGCCTTCGACGCGTACCAACGGGTCCACCGGCGCCCGCTTCGGGTCGGCAGCCTCAACCGGCTCCACGAGGACCCCCGGCTCGGGCTGCGCAACACGCTTCCGGCGCACCCGGAGGATTTCCTCGAGAGCGGCGCCCGGTACGTGGTCGTGCACACCGACCTCAAGGCCGAGGAGGCGCGGGTGCGCACCCGCAAGTTCCTGTTCGCCGAACGTCTGATCGAGCTCGACGAGTTGTGGCGCGTGTTGCGCGCGGGGGGGGCGCGCATGTCGGTTCGTCTCGAGGAGGCCTGGGGTCCGCCGGTCTACGTCGACGACGCGATCCGAGTCTGGGACCTGGAGCGCGTCCGTCGCGACGCCGGCCATGCTACGGTAGCGCCGTGGAATTGAACGCCGACACCCTCGAGCGATTGATTCCGGACGAGCTCCATCCCGAGGATCAGGCGGCCGCCGCGACCCTGCGGCTCCACGTGGAGCGCTACGAGTTCGCGGCCGATCACGCGCGGGGCCAGCGGCTGCTCGACATCGCCTGCGGCGTCGGCTACGGCACGCGGATCCTCGCGGATCGTCGGGCGGATGCTGCCGACGTCGTCGGAGTGGACCTCTCCGAGAGCGTCGTCCGCTACGCGGAAGAGCGCTACGGGGACGACCGGGTGCGCTACGTGTGCTCCGATGCCATGTGCTTCGAGGACGAGCGCGGTTTCGACACAGTGGTCAGTCTCGAGACCGTCGAGCACGTTCCGGATCCCGTGGCGCTCTTCGAGAGGCTGGTGGGTCTGGTGCGGTCCGGAGGCGTGCTGATCTCGTCTGTGCCCACGACGCCCTCCGCGGATCTCAACCCGCACCATCTGCACGACTTCACCGAGGCCCGCTTTCGCGAGATGGGGGCGGTGCATCGCCTGACGGAGATCGCGAGCCTGGGACAGGAGCAGCGTGTGCCCCTGGCGGAGCTCTTCCGGGGAAGCCGCTTCAAGCGGGGCAACCTGCGCCCGAACCTGCCGGCCTACTATCTGGCCAACCCGAGCGCCTTCGCCAGGCGGGTCGTCGCCACCCTGCGCTTCGGCCTCACGCACCACTACCTGACCGTGGTCTGGCAGCGTCCTGCCTGAGGCGATGGCGGAGGCTGGAATGGGAGAGGGGCACGGCGTCGTTCTGATCATCCCCGCCTTCAACGAGGCGCGGACCCTCCCGACGCTGCTCGGCGACGTACGCCGGCTGGGACTCGACCTCGAGATCGTGGTGATCGACGACGGCTCGAGCGACGATACGGCAGCGGTTGCGCGCCGCGCCGGAGCGCGCGTGCTCGAGCACCCCTTCAACCTGGGCTACGGCGCGGCGCTCCAGACCGGCTACAAGTACGCGCTGGCTCGGGACGCGGAGTTCGCCGTGCAGATGGACGGCGACGGCCAGCACCTGGCGTCGGAGCTCCAGACGGTGCTGGACCCGGTGCTCCGCGGCGAGTGCGATCTCGCCATCGGCTCTCGCTTCCTCGACCCGAAAGGCTACTCCATGGGCGTGGCGCGCTCCCTGGGCCGCCGCCTCTTCCGCGCGCTGGCCAGGCTTGGCGGCCTGGACGTGACCGATCCGACCTCCGGGCTCCAGGCCATGAACCGGGCCGTCCTCGAGCTCTTCAGCACCGACTGGTATCCGCACGACTACCCCGACGTGGACGTGTTGCTGCTGGTCCACCGGCGCGGTCTGCGCATCGCCGAGCGACCGGTGCGCATGGCCGAGAGCTGGCGGCCCTCCACGCTGCACTCCGGCTGGGCTCCCCTGTACTACTGCTACAAGATGCTGCTCGCGCTCTGGGCGCTCTCCGGGGTTCCCCGTCGCGGGCGAAGCTGAGATGGAGTCCGTCCCGCGTCCGGCGTCGGGCCTTCGCCGTCCGGGCCTGCTGACGCCGGAGCGCGTGTTCGCCGCGCTGGCCCTGCCCTTCGGGCTCGCCTTCGCGTTGGTGATGGCGCCCAACGATCCGCCGGACGAGATCCGCCACCTCGCGCGCATCTACCTGCTGACGGAAGGACACTGGAACGTGTACGGCCGGTCGCCCGGCTACGACTACACGATCCCCCGGAGCCTGGTCGAGGTCCACCCGCTCCACGGAGATCGCCGCATCCACCACCACCCCAACCAGCAGCTCGAAGCGCTCGACCGTCCCGTGGAGCCCACTCAACGAACGCGACTCAAGCGGGCGGCCCTGTACTCCCCGCTGGCCTACGCGCCGCAGGCGCTCGGGG
>JAPUKG010000150.1 GCA_027295775.1 Pseudomonadota bacterium | reverse complement strand
GAACGCGGATGACGGATCTCCCTGACGGCCTGGTTCTCGTCCTTCCTAGCTCGCTTCCTTGAGAGTCACCGCCAGCCGAAATCCCAGGGCATCGAGAAGCGAGATGCCGCTCGGTCGTACCGCCTGGCCCCGCCCGTCCACACGCGAGAAGCTGAGTGTTTTTGCGGAGAACGAGTCTTGGGGAGGGACCGGCCCGCCGCCTCTTGACAATTAATTATCTGTTTGATTTATTATCGGGATGGCCCCTCGCAGCCGCCGCGGCACCCGCCAGCGCAAGCCCGGACGTCCCAACGCGGGGGCGCGCCCGGACGTGCGCGACTCCCTGCTCACCGCAGCAGGCGACCTCGGGGCCAAGCGCGGGCTCGGGGAGGTGTCCCTGCGCGAGCTCGCCCACGAGGCGGGCGTCACGCCCTCGATGGTGCACTACTACTTCGGGGACAAGCAGGGGCTCCACGACGCCATGCTCGAGCGCGCCCTGGCACGTGTGCTGGCCACGGTGCGCAGCGTCCTGAGCAAGGCAGATGCCACCGAAGATCCCATCGCGGCACTGGTGTCGACATTCGTGAAGACCTTCACCTTGGAGCCGTGGATCCCGCCGCTGCTGGTCCGGGAGGTGTTCGCCGAGGGCGGCCGCTTCCAGGAGCGCTTCATCCGCGACTACGCGTCCCAGATGGCCCCGCTGGTGCGCGGGGTGGTGCAGCGCGAGATCGACGCCGGACGCATGCGTGCGGACCTCGACCCCACACTGGCGTTCCTCTCGTTGATCGGCATGTCGATGTTTCCGTTCGTGGCGCGGCCGGTCGCCCAGCGTGTGCTGGGCTTGCGCTTCGACGCCGCCTTCGGGGAGGCCTTCGCGGAGCACACCCGTCGCCTCTACGCCCAGGGCACCCAGGCATGACGGCGCGCATAGCATGGCTCGCGGCGCTCTGGGTTGGCCTGGGCTGCCTGGCCTGCGGTGACGACACCGAGTGGCGAGTGGTGGGCACGCTGGAGCGTGACCGCATCGAGCTGATCGCCGAGGGGCGCGAGCCCATCGTCTCCATCCGCGTGCGGGAGGGGGAGCACGTGAAAGCGGACCAGGTGCTGGTCGAGCTCGACGACGCCCGGCTCGCCGCGCAGGTGGACGGGGCCCGCAGTGCGCGGGATCGGGCTGCGGCGCGGGTGGCCGAGCTCGAGCGCGGACCCCGCAGCGAGCTCATCGCCGAGGCGCGCGCCCGGCTGGCAGCCGCCGAAAGTTCCCTCGCTACGGCGCGCATCGATCTCACTCGGGTGGAGCGTCTGGTGGATCAGCGCGTGGAGTCCGCGGACCGACTCGATCAGCTGCGCGGACTCGTCGACGAGGCGGCCGCCCGGCGGGACGAGGCCCGGGCAGCGCTGTCACGTCATCTGGAAGGCACCACCGCGGAAGAGCTCACCCAGGCCCGGGCTTCCGTCGCCGAGGCCGAGGCAGCGCTGTACGACGTCACCGTGCGCGCGTCCCGGCTCCAGGTTCGCGCGCCGCGGCCCGGGGTGGTCGACGCTCTGCCTTACGAGGTCGGCGAGCGACCGCCGCCGGGTGCGGTGGTCGCGGTGATGCTGGCCGACGGCGCACCCTACGCCCGCGTCTTCGTCCCCGCATCTTTGCGCGTCCACGTGGCGCCCGGTACGGCGGCGACCGTCGAAATCGACGGGCTCGAGACGCGGTACCGGGCGAGGGTGCGGAGCGTCGCAAGCGATGCCGCCTTCACGCCCTACTACGCCCTCACGGAACGTGACCGCAGTCGCCTCGTCTACGTGGCAGAGGTGGAACTGCTCGACGCCGACGCCCTCGCGCTGCCTACCGGCATTCCGGTGGAGGTCGTACTCGAGCCGAGCGCTGGCGTCGCGTCGGCTCCGGAGGCTCCCGGTGCCAGCTGACGAGCCCGCCATCCAGGTACGCGGCCTCACGCGGCGCTTCGGCCCGGTGACGGCCGTCGACGGCGTCGACCTCGACGTCCCCCCGGCCGGTATCTACGGCTTCCTGGGTCCTAACGGCTCGGGCAAGACCACGACGATCCGCATGCTGTGCGGCCTGCTGCGTCCGTCGGCGGGCAGCGCGGTGGTGCTCGGTCACGAGCTGCCGCGTGATGCCGAACGGCTGCGCCCACGCATTGGCTACATGACCCAGCGCTTCGCCCTGTACGAGGACCTGTCGGTGCTCTCAAACCTCGAGTTCCTGGCCGAGATCTACCAGATCCCTACCTCGACCCGGCGTGAGCGCATCGACGCGCAGGTCGCCGACTTCGGCCTTGCCGAGCGCGCCGGGCAGGCTGCCGGCACCCTCTCCGGCGGACAGAAGCAGCGGCTGGCCCTCGCGGCCGCCACACTACACCGGCCCGAGCTGCTGTTGCTCGACGAGCCCACCTCCGCCGTCGACCCGCGCAGCCGCCGGGAGTTCTGGGAGTTCCTGTTCGAGCTGGCCGATGTAGGTACGACGATCCTGGTGTCGACCCACTTCATGGACGAGGCCGAGCGCTGCCACCAGCTGGCCATCCTCGACCGCGGCGTACTCGCCGCCGTGGGTACGCCCCGGGACCTGATGGACGGCGTGGAGGCGGCGGTACTCGAGGTCGAGACCGAGGCGCCGCGTCGCGCCCACGCGGTGCTCGAGCACCACGCCGGCGTACACAGCGTGGCCCAGCTCGGCACGCGTCTCCACGTGCTGCTCGAGCCCACGATCAGCGCACCGGAACGCCACGTTGAAGATGCGCTCAGCGCCGCGGGGACCCCCGGCCGCGCCCGACGCGTGCCCGCCACCCTCGAAGACGTCTTCGTCGCGTCCACGCGCCAGCCCAGCGAGGATGCGGCGTGATCGCTCCGCGTCGGATCGCGGCCGTGGTTCACAAGGAGTTCCAGCATCTCCGGCACGACCGCGCGACCGCGGGCATGGTGGTCGGCCTCCCGCTGATGATGACCATTTTGTTCGGCTTCGCGATCAACCAGGACGTACGGCACCTGCGCGCGGCCTACGCCGACCTGGCCGACACCCAACGCTCTCGCGCCCTGGTGGCCGACGCAGCCGCCACCCAGGTGGTCGACATCGTGCGCCACGTCGCCAGCGCGGCGGAGCTCGAGCACATGCTCGTGACCGGCGAGGTCTCCGTCGGCATCCTGGTGCCGCGCGACTTCGAGCGCCGCGTACAGGGCGGCGACCGCCCGCCGGCGCAGCTCCTGGCCAACGGCAGCGACCCCGTGGTGCTGGGCGCGATGCGGGGCATCGAGCTGCTGCCCTTGGGGCGCCCGGGAACCGAAACCCAGGGGCGGCGGACCTTCGAGACGCGCGTCTACTTCAACCCGGAGCGGCGCACCGCGCTCTTCATCGTGCCCGCCCTGATGGGTGTGATCCTCACCCTCACGCTGGTGCTCTTCACGTCGGTGGCGATCGTTCGCGAGCGGGAGCAAGGCAACCTCGAGCTCCTCATCACCACGCCCATCCAGACGCCGGAGCTGATGGTCGGCAAGCTCATCCCCTACATGCTGATCGGCTTCGTCCAGATCACGATCATCCTGTCGTTGGGCGTCCTGCTGTTCGACCTGCCGGTGCGCGGGTCACTGGGCCACCTCTACACGGGCGCCGCTGTCTACATCTTCACGGTGCTGTGTCTGGGTCTGCTGTTCT
>JAPUKG010000015.1 GCA_027295775.1 Pseudomonadota bacterium | reverse complement strand
CGAGGGCACGTTCTCAAAGTGGCTGGTGAAGTAAGGGGACCGCGTCGCTGCGGACCAGCCCCTGGTCGAGGTCACCACGGACAAGGTCGACGCCGAGATTCCCGCCCCCGTCGACGGCGTGGTGGAGAAAATCCTGGTGATGGAGGGCGAGACCGTCGAGGTGGGCACCCAGCTGGTGTTGCTCGACGACTCCCCTGCGGCCGTGGCGGCGGCTTCGCCAGCGTCCACCCCGGCCGAGCCCGCGGCTCCCGCTGCGGCGCCCGCCGTCCCCGAGACCGGCGCGGCCGCCGAGCTCCGCGCCACCCCGGTGGCCCGGCGCATGGCCGAGGAGGCCCGCCTCGATCTCCAGGGCGTCGAGGGGACGGGCAGCGCCGGCCGCATCACCAAGTCCGACGTCGAGCGCCACGCGGCGTCTGCGTCCGCGCCGGGCGCCGGGGCCGCCGAGCCTGCCCCGCCCCCCCGACGGGCGCGCCCCGCGGCCCCCGTAGCGCCGTCCCGAGAGCGGCCCGCCTACGCTCAGGTGGCCCTCGAGGAGGGGGACCGGGTCATCCCCATGTCGCCGCTGCGCAAGCTCGTGGCCGAGCACATGGTCTACTCGAAGCGCACCAGCCCCCATGTGGGCACCGTGGCCGAGGTCGACATGGGCGGTGTGGTGGCGCTCCGCGACCGCCACAAGCGCGACTTTCGCGAGGTCCAGGGCTTCTCGCTCACCTTCCTGCCCTTCATCGTGGCCGCCACCGTCCGCGCCCTGCGCGAGTTCCCGTCCCTCAACGCCTCGGTGGTGAACGACGCCATTGTGGAGCGTGCGGGCGTGCACATCGGGATCGCGGTCGAGACCGAGAAGGGGCTGGTGGTGCCGGTCCTGCGCAGCGCAGAGCGCCTCTCGCTCACCGGCATGGCGGCGGCCATCGAGGATCTGTCCAACCGGGCGCGCTCGAAGCGCCTCTCCCTGGATGACCTCCGGGGCGGCACCTTCACCCTTTCGAACCCGGGCCGGCAGGGGAATCTCTACGGCTTCGCCATCATCAACCAGCCGCAGGTCGGGATCCTGCGCATGGGGGAGATCGTGAAGCGACCGGTGGTGGTGGACGCGGCTGGCCAGGACGCCATCGCGATCCGGCCGATGATGCACCTGGCGCTCTCGTACGATCACCGGGCGGTGGACGGGGCGCCCGCCAACGGCTTCCTGTATCGCGTGCGCGAGCTGCTGGAGGCCGCGGACTTCGAGCTCTAACGTGGTCCGGGACCTGGCCGTCGAGTGGCTGGGCCTGGTGCCCTACGCGGACGGTCTCGAGATCCAGCGCGTGGCCGTGGAGGCGCGCCGTCGCGGTACGGCCGGTGATCGCCTGCTCCTGCTCGAGCACCCGCCGGTGGTGACCCTGGGGCGGAGCAGCCGGCTCGAGCATCTGCTCCTGAGCCGGGAGGAGCTCGCGGCCCGCGGTGTCGAGATCCACGAGGTGGGCCGCGGTGGCGACGTCACCTATCACGCGCCGGGCCAGCTGGTGGGCTACCTGATCCTCGACCTGGAGGCCCGGGGCGCCGCGGACGTCCACCGCTTCCTGCGCTCGATCGAGGCCGGCCTGATCGACGCCCTGGCCGAGCTCGGGGTGCCGGCTTGCGCTCTCCCCGGCATGACCGGCGTGTTCGTCGACCGCGACCGGTCCCGGCGACCGCGCGCCGACGGCGCCGAGCGCAAGCTCGCCTCGATCGGGGTGGCCCTGCGCGGCTGGGTGAGCTTCCACGGCTTCGCGCTCAACCTGAGCACGGACCTCTCGGGCTTCCGCTCGATCGTTCCCTGCGGGCTCCGTGGCGTCGAGATGACCTCGGTGGCGGTGGAGACCGGCGGCGCAGGGGAGGATCTCGCCGAGCGCGGGCGCCGGGCGGTCTCTCGAGCCTTCCGCGGGCGCTTCTCGTGAGGCACGGCATCTCGCCGCCGATCCCCCCTTCTCCTATATTGCGGCCGCCATGCCGGGGAGGGTGATCAAGGTCAAGCGCGCCGAGAAGCTCGGATTGCTCGAGCGTCTGTACGTTCCCATGATTGCCAAGGGCCTCTTGGTCACGGCGCGCCACTTCTTTCGCAACCTGCGCGGCTTCATCACCGGTAAGAACCGCACGGACTTCGTGGTCCAATTCCCGGAGGAGCGGATCGACTACCCCGATGCATTCCGCGGCATGCCGGTCCTGGTGCAGCTCGAGAACGGCGAGCCGCGCTGCGTGGCCTGCGGTCTGTGCGAGTTCGCATGCCCCACGGACTGCATCAGTATCGTGGCCGGCGAGCTCCCGGACTCGGGCATCGAGCGCTACCCCGAGGCCTTCGACATCGACATGTCCCGCTGCATGTTCTGCGGGCTCTGCGAGGAGGCCTGTCCCGAGGAGGCCATCGTGATGAGCCGGGAGGTGGAGATCTCCACCTTCACCCGCGATGCGATGCTCTACCGAAAGGCCGACCTGCTGGTTCCGGAGAACCTGCTGAAGCGCCGCCTCGACTTCCTCCGCGGGGAATACGAGCGCGAGGACGCGCCGAGCCAGAGCGGCTGATGGCCGACCCTCTGGCGGTGCTCCTGGCGGCGCGCGGCGACGCGGTGCTCGAGTCGCACGAGCGCCTGGGCGATGCCACCGCCGTGGTCGACCCGGTCGAGCTGGTAGCGGTCATGCGCTTCCTGCGCGACAGCGACGGCCTCGACTTCGAGATGCTCACCGACCTGACCGGGGTCGACTACCTGGGCCGGGAGCCGCGCTTCGAGGTCGTCTACCACCTCTACTCCGTGAAGCACAACCACCGCCTGCGCATCGTGGTGCGCCTGCCCGAGGACGCGCCCGAGGTCGACTCGCTGGTGGAGGTCTGGCCCTCGGCGGACTGGATGGAGCGGGAGGCCTGGGACATGTACGGCATCCGCTTCCGCAACCACGGCGATCTGCGCCGGCTCCTCCTCTACGAGGAGTTCGAGGGACACCCCCTGCGCAAGGACTACCCGAAGGAGCGGCGCCAGCCCCTGATCGGTCCGAGGAACTGAGCCGTGGCGGATTCCATGGATCACCTGACGTATCGCCGGCCGGAGACGGGGGAGGACGACCTCCAGAAGGACCTGCACACCGAGCACCAGATCCTCAACATGGGTCCCTCCCACCCGGCCACCCACGGAACGGTGAAGTTCCTGATCGAGCTCGACGGCGAGACCATCATCAGCCTGGATGTGCAGGTGGGCTACCTGCACCGCGGCTTCGAGAAGGAGTGCGAGGCGGGGACCTGGTACCAGGCGATCCCGTACACCGACCGCCTGAACTACAACTCCGCGATCCTGGCCAACATCGGCTACTGCCTGGCGGTGGAGAAGCTCCTGGAGCTGGACACGCCGGAGCGCTGCCAGTGGCTCCGCGTTCTGGCCGGCGAACTCTCCCGGCTGGCCGATCACCTGACCCGCTGTGGCGCCACCTGCCTCGAGCTCCAGGCCATGACGCCGTTCCTGTACGGGATCGAGGCCCGGGAGCTCAGCTGGGACCTGATGGAGATCCTGTGCGGGGCGCGCGTCACCTCCAACTACGTCCGCATTGGCGGGGTAAAGCACGGGATGCCCTCGAGCTTCCCGGCCATCTGCCGCGAGAACTTCGAAAAGATCCGCAAGCTGCTCGCCGACTTCGACGAGATGGTGACCAGCAACCGGATCTTCGTGGATCGGCTCAAGGGCACGGGCATCCTCTCGAGAGAGGACTGCCTTCGCTACGCGGTCACCGGCCCGCTCCTGCGCGCGGCCGGCGTGCCGCTGGACGTTCGCAAGCAGGAGCCGTACCTCACCTACGACGAGATCGACTTCGACATCCCCATCGGCGAGGTGGGCGACAACTACGACCGCTACCTCGTGTGCGTGGAGGAGATGCACCAGAGCATGCGCATCGTGGAGCAGTGCCTGGCCAAGCTCGAGGCGCTGGGGCCGGGGCCGGTGGACGTCCTCGACCCGCGCGTGCGCTGGCCGGCCAAGGGCCGCGTCTTCAACCAGATGGAAGAGCTGATCCAGCAGTTCAAGTCGGTCACCGAGGGGCCGCGGGTGCCGGCGGGGGAGGGCTACCTGGCCATCGAGTCCGCCAATGGCGAGCTCGGCTTCTACCTGGTCTCCGACGGCTCGGCGGTTCCCCACAAGGTGCGCTGCCGCCCGCCCAGCCTGATCAACCTGGCCCCGCTCCATCTGATGGTGAAGGGCGGACTGCTCGGCGACCTCATCCCCACCTTCGACCTGCTCAACATGATCGGCGGGGAGTGCGATCGGTGAGCGCCAACAGCCTCGATCGCGGCGCGGTCTGGAAGAAGCTCGGGGCGCCGACCGACCAGATCGGCAGCGTCAACGACCCGCGCACCAGCGAGGAGCACGGGCAGCGCTGGAACGAGAAGTGGGTCTACCTGGACGAGGACAGCGGCCAGGTGGAGCGCATCGTGCTCTGGAACCGCTACGACCTGTTGGGCGTCTTCCGCGTGAACGCCGACGGCTCCGTGGAGACCGAGTCCCTGGCCGACTAGGCCGAGGCAGTGCAGGGTCCTCCGCCCCTCCGTCCCTTCGGACTCCGTCTGCACCGCGACGGCCGCTGGAGCCACGGTGGCGAGCCCATCCTCAACGAGAGGCTCCGCCGGGTCTTCGATCGCTCGGTCCGCTACCTGCCCGACGAGGACAAGTACGTGGTCCAGATCGGGCACTTCCGCGGCGAGATCGGGGTGGAGGAGGCGGCTTTCTTCGTGCGCAGCGTCGACGCCGACCGGGGCACGGTGCGCCTGAGCGACGGATCCGAGGAGTCCCTCGACATCGGCAGCCTTCGCCTGGCGATGAGCGATGGCGCCTGGCTGTGCACGGTGAAGCGCCCGCTCCGCGCGGGCGGTCTCCC
>JAPUKG010000149.1 GCA_027295775.1 Pseudomonadota bacterium | reverse complement strand
CTGTACCGCCACCACCGCGCCGATCCGGGCTACTTTCGGCCCCTCGACATCGGGCGCGGTCAGCCCATCCGCAGCCTGGATGCCGGAAACCTGGTGACCTGGCTGCTGGGCCTTGGCCCGATCCCGGGCTCCGCCTTCGACCTCAATCGCGCGCCGCGCACGCGGATCGCCCACGCCGACTTCGACGACCAGCCCCCCGGCGACGACGGGACGCCCAACGCCGGACCCGACACCTGGACACCATGGTGGATCGACGACGAGATGGGCTTCACCACGACGTTCACGGAGACGCAGGGGCCGGGCTCGGTGCACACGATCGGGGTCTTCGATGCCGCATCCACGAGCACGAGCTACGTCAGCACCGTATTCCGGCTGTGCACGGTCGACGCCGAGACCACCTTCGACTTCGTCGACATCTCCCGGCTGGATTCCGTGATCGCGTCGCTCGAGCTCGAGGTGAGCAGCACGGGCTGGGAGGGCGGTGACTTCTTCCTGGCGGAGCTGGAGAACGATCTGGGAGCCGTCCTGACGGTGGCAGACCTCGATGCGGCGGACCTCGACGCCGCGGAGAA
Source organism: Pseudomonadota bacterium (assembly GCA_027295775.1). Lineage (GTDB taxonomy): Bacteria > Myxococcota_A > UBA9160 > UBA9160 > UBA4427 > JAPUKG01. The sequence continues at coordinate 7,587 of JAPUKG010000149.1, read as the reverse complement.
GGAGTCGCACATCACCTTTTCAGTGCCGGTCCCCGCCGAGTGGGATCGGGTTCGCTTCGTCGTTTCGGGTCGGACCGACGCCCCCGACGATGCGGAGTTCCTCTCCTACGACACCGTCGCCCTCACCGGAGACTATGTGCTGCCGCCCGTGCTGCTTGCGTACACGAACTTCGACGAGCCCCGCGGCCGGCGAGGGCGCATTGCACAACAGCGGCGACCACACCTGGTCGCCGGGTCCGGAAGATCGGGAGCTGGGCTTCAGCACCGTCTTCACGCGCACCAACCCGACCTACACGATCGGCGTCTACAATGAGTTCCCAAGGTATCCGAGGACCTTCCGAATCCGCGCCGCGGACGCCGAGGCCACGTTCGACACGGTGGACCTCAGCAACATCGAGGGCGCCGAGGTCTCGATGGCGTTCCAGGACAACAACGCCGGCTGGAGCGGGGCCGAGTTCTTCCGGGCCGAGGTTCGCGACGGCTCTGGCGAGACGGTGGTCCTTGCGGACTTCGACCGGTTCGGACTGCTGGCGACACCGACGGAGTGGCACGAGCTCCGGGCGGCGATTCCAGATGAATGGGGCGAGGCCACCCTGGTCGTGACGGCCTTGAACGACGAGTTTGGAGAGCGGTTCGACATCGACGACGTGCGCTTTACGGGCCACGTGATCCCGACTTTAAAGGTGTGCTCCGACGGCTACGACAACGACTGGGACGGCCTGGTGGACTTTCCCGACGATCCAGGTTGCGAGGACCCCGACTCCGCGAGGGAGGATCCCGCCTGCAGCGACGGGATCGACAACGATCTGGACGGGAGGGTCGACTACGACGGGCTGGATGGGCTCGGCGTAGGGGCGCCGGGCGATCCGAGCTGCCTGAACAGCCCCAGCGGGTCGCGGGAATCCGACTGCATCACCGGCGACGTCGTGTGTGATGGCAGGGTCGATATCCTCGACTTGCAGCGGGTCCTGAACATCTTCGGCGCGTCGACTGGGGATCCGGAGTTCGACCCGGAGCTCGACCTGGTCGCCGACGGCGCGATCGACATCCTCGACGTGCAAGTGGTCCTGAACCACTTCGGCGAGACGTCTGCGTCCAGATCGTCGCCGCTGTCCGACTCCGGTCCGGCCTGCAGCCTCGGGGCGGAGGCGGTTCTGCTGGTTCCGCTGCTGGGGGCCCTGCGCAGGCTGCGCAGACGCCGCGGACAAGATTGAGGCTCCCGAGAGCTCGAGCTCCAGCCCGCCAGCGACCGGACAGGGCAGAGGGCGGGGGCCGCAGGGCGGGCTAGAGTTCCGCTCGCGCGGGTTCGGACGAGCGGGGCCTTGCCCTACGATTCCACTGAGCTTCGGGGACGAGTCGCCATCGTCGGCGTTGCCGACGCGGCGTCTCCCACGGGTAGCCTCGGTCTCGGCGCTCGTGCGCTCGAAGTGCAGGTGATCCGCGAGGCGCTGGACGACGCGGGCCTGTCGCTCTCCGATGTGGATGGTGTCTTCACGGCCGGCGGGCCCATGTCTTCCCTCGAGCTGGCCGAGTACCTGGGCCTTCAGCCGCGCTACACCGACAGCACATCCACCGGGGGCTCGAGCTACCAGATCCACGTGGAGCACGCCGCCGCGGCGATCGCCGCCGGTCTGTGCGAGGTGGCGCTCTCGGTGTACGCGGCGACACCCCGGGCACCCGGCGCGCTGCGACCGGGCCGCCGGCCCATGCCCGGCTGGGATCCGGGCCGCCCCTCGGTCCGCGCCGAGTGGGAGGCGCCCTACGGCCTGCGCATGCCCATCGGGGGCTATGCGCTGGCCGCCAGTCGGCACATGGCCGTCTACGACACCACGCCCGAGCAGCTCGCGGCGATCGCCGTCTCCACCCGCCAGTGGGCGACGAGCAATCCCCGCGCGCGCCACCGCGACGCCATCGAGATCTCGGACGTGCTCGACTCGCCCTATGTGTGCGAGCCGCTGCATCGGCTCGACTGCTGTCTCGTCACCGACGGCGCTGGGGCCGTCCTGCTCACCCGCGCGGATCGCGCGCGGGACCTGCGCAAGCCCCCGGTGTCCGTGCTGGGAACCGGGACGTGCCACACCCATGCCAGCATCAGCGCCATGCCGGACCTGACGGTCACCGGTGGCGCGGTCAGCGGGCCCCGGGCGTTCTCCATGGCCGGCATCGTGCCGTCCGACGTGGACGTGCTCCTGAGCTACGACTCCTTCACCATCACCGTGCTGCTGTCGCTGGAGGACCTCGGCTTTTGCAAGAAGGGGGAGGGCGGACCCTTCGTGGAAGACGGGAGACTCGGCCCGGGCGGCGCGCTGCCCACCAATACCAACGGCGGAGGGCTCTCCTTCACCCATCCCGGTCAGTACGGGATGTTCCTGCTGGTCGAGGCCGTGCGACAGCTGCGCGGCGAGAGCACCGGTCAGGTGGAGGGCGCCGAGATCGCGGTGGCCCACGGCAGCGGTGGCGTTCTGTCGGCCATGTCCACGGTGGTCCTGGGAACGGACGCGGCGCGATGAGTGAAGGGAGCCAGAATCGCGTGGAGCCGCCGGTCTCGCCCATCAGCAAGCCCTTCTGGGATGCCACCCGCGAGCGACGGCTCGTCCTGCAGTGGTGTCGCGACTGCGACGCGCCGGTCCACTACCCGCGCGAGGCGTGCCCGCGCTGTCTGTCCGCTTCGCTCGAGTGGCGCGCGGCGTCGGGCCGGGGCGAGGTGTATGCCGTGAGCATCATGCACCGCCCGGGGAACCCGGGCATGGCGGACCGCGTTCCGTACACCGTGGCCCTGGTGGACCTCGACGAGGGGGCGCGACTGATGACCAACGTCGTGGGCTGCAAGCCCTCGGACGTCCGGGTGGGAATGCGCGTGGCGGTCACCTGGGAGCCCCTCCGCGATGGACGCGCACTCCCGCTCTTCGAGCCCGCCCCCCGGAAGGAAGCCCATCGTCCTCAAGCGGCGGGGCGTCCCGCCAGGCGCTCGAGGAGCAGCCGCTTGAAGTCGGGAGATGGCTCGAAGCAGGAGGTGGCGCTCCGTCCGGTGCGCCTGGCGTCGACCAGCAGGTGTGGCTTCTGCTTGCCCGCGGCCTGCTCCTCCGGCGTGGCCGTGTCGTCGGGGCCGTCCTCGATCCAGACACCCGCCTCGAAGTGACGGAGCCGATGCGGGTGCGTCGCCCAGGCCACCGCCAACGTGTCGAACGGGTTGAAGCCCGGCGCGCCGAGATCCTTCTGCCAGATCTCGAGCCAGCTCCGGCTGTGGCGCGCGATGTACGCGCCGGTCTCCCCACTCTCCTCGAGCTGGTCGAGGTCGCGGCCGGTCAGCCACACGTGGGACGAGACCTCCCACGGTGCGAAGATCAGCTCGATGCCGGAGTCGAGGAGCGCCTGCATGGCGGGCGGATCGCAGTCGAAGTTCAGATCCGGGAACGGTCTCGGCTGGGCGTCGACCGACACGAAGCGCTGTCCCGGCCGGCGCGCGGCCACCGCCACCAGGCTCCGGATGCGCGGGACGAGCTCCGGATGCAGCCGGACCAGGGTCCCCAGGTTGGTGAGGGGACCCAGGGCCAGGATCGCGAGGGGGCGCTCGTCGAGGGCGGCGGCCAGGGCGCGAACAGCGTCGGTCTCCGTGTCCAGGTCGTCGGCGGAGGCGGCGCCCCGGGACACGCGGAGTCCGGGCGGTCCGAACCGGTCGACCACCTCAGAGGCGATCGGGTGGGTCTTGTCCAGGGGCGCGTTGCCGTAGACCGAGCTGACGCCCCGCACGCGGATCTCCGGGGAGTGGAAGGCCTGGATCAGGGCCAGCGCGTCGTCGACGTCGGCGCCGGGGACACCGATGGCGGTGTCGGTGTCGACCCAGATGTCCGCAGGCGAGTGCGGCATCTCTACTTCCAGAGTTCCTCGAGGCGTTCGCGGATCATGGCACGTCGCGAGCGGTCGAGGAGCTCGGCGCGGAACCCGTCCGACGGGGGAATGGGAAGCTGGGCCACGCCGATCAGCCGGCGCATGACCTCGGTCGCCGCAAAGCGCGCCACCCAGCGCGGCTCGAGGGCTCGCCCGTAGCTCTCGAGGAAGCGGAGCGCTCGTTCGGGCTCCTGTCCGGCCAGGGCCAGATGCGCGGCCGCACAGCCCACGTCGAATTCCGGGTCGCCGCAGAACCCGAACTCCGGGTCGATCACGCGAAGCCCGTGGCGAGAGCGGAGCCAGCTGCCGGGGAAGTAGTCGCCGTGGAGAAGGCACGGCCCGTCCTGGAGGTAGCGCTCGCCGGTCTCGGCCACCGCCCGGCGGTAGGCCGCGTCCGCGCGCAGCTCGTCGGCGGTTCGCGCCAGCCCCGGCTCGAGGGCGTCGAGGTCGACCGGCGCTTCGGGCCCGAGCGGGATCTCGTAGATGTGCGAGTGGTTGAGCGCGCGCATGTCGCGATTCGCCAGCTCTGGGTCGGGCGGGCCGTCGGTGGCGTCGTGCAGCGCGCGCAGGTAGGCGGCGAGTTCGTCGATCTCCGCGTCGGCGATCTGCGCCCGCCCGGCTTCTGCATAGAGCGGCGACAGATCCTGCGCGTCCGGCAGATCCTCCAGGAGCAGCACGCGAGCCTCGGGGTCGCGGCCCAGGAGCTCGGGCATGCGGGATGCCACACCCGGGATCCCGGCTACGCGAGCGTAGAACCGCTGCTCGAAGCGCGAGCGCTCCCAGGGCGCCGCGATGTCGGGATACTTCTCCACCCAGGGACGGGCCTGCTTGAGGATGAAGCTGCGGCGATCGGTGCGCACCCGCAGGGTCAGGTTCATGTTCCCGTCCCCGGCGTGCTCGCAGTCCCGCACCTCCTCACCCGGTTTGAGCCAGTGGGCGCGGCCCAGGTAGGCGCGCAGGCCGGCCAGGTCGTCGACCTGGAGCCAGGGGAAGTCGGGGCGGGATCGGATCCAGTCTTCTCGGAGGCTCATGCATCCTCGGATGCCGTGGCGAGCATAACCGTTCCCGGCGGGGCCGTGTTAGCATCGGCCGGAACGAGCCCGCCCCGCCCGTCCGGAGACCTTCCACTTGTCGCGTTCCGCCGCGCTCGCGGTCCTGGCACTCGTGGCCGGGATCGCCGCCCCGGCCCTTGCTGCCTGGAACCCGCCCGGCGTCGATCTGACCCGGCCGCGCATCCTGTTCCGCCCGGGCGACGTGCCGGCCATCCAGGCGAAGCTCGACCGGAATCCGCTGCCCGAGCCGTACGTCACCCTGCTCGACGACATGGCGGAGAGGACGGCTCTCGCGGAAGGCGTCGCTCTCGACGACGACGGCATCACCGCCCAGCGGTTCAAGGCGCGCGCCGCCAAGAACCTCGCCTTCCTCTATGCCGTCGAGCGGACCTGGGACGGGGAGGAGGTGGCTCCATTCGCCTCGCCCGAGGATCGTCGCGCCGTGGGCGACCGGGTGCGCGACCTGCTGGTCAACCTGTACAACCGCAGCCGTCTGGCGGTGCCGCCGCCGCTCGGGGGAGACGACCGCGACATCAGCTCGTCGGAGGAGCTCCTCCAGTTCGCGACGGCGTATGACGCGCTCCTGGGTGCGGGCTACGACTTCGGCGGCGACGAGGCGTTGATCGTCGAGAACCTGGCGGACCTCGCCTCCGAGCTCTACGAGAACTACGTCCGCCCCGGAACGGCGGGGAACTACTCGCTTCTCCACCAGAACAACCACCGCTCGAAGACCGGTGCGGCGCTGGCCGTGGCGGCGGTGGTGCTGGCCGAGTACACACCCGCGGCCGGTAGCGACCCGAACGACGTCCGCGAGCCGACCCGTTGGCTCGAGTTCGGGCTCGACATGGTGGATCTCATCATGCGCTTCGTGCTCGTGGCCGGCGACGGTGTCTACGGCGAGGGCCCCCACTACCAGAAGTTCGCGTGGCTGAATCACATGACCTTCGGGCGGGCGTGGGACCGGCTGGTGGACGGGGCGGACTGGCCGGCCCGGGGTGGCGTCCTGGTTCCGAGCCTCTGGCGCCACCCGCTCACCGCCCGCGGACAGCGGTGGATGCTGGACATGACGCTGCCCGACGGATCCCTCGCGCCTGTGGACGACTCCTTCGTCGGTCGCTCCCACTACTTCGGAACGGTTCCGCCCGGGACCGCTGACGCCGCGGCGTTCTACTGGCGCTGGGCCAATGCGCCTCGGCCCTACGAGACCGATGGCAACATCGATCTCGCCGCCGACGCCATCATTCTCTACGACGACAGTGTCGTTCCAGCGCCACCCGGCGGCTCTCCGTCCGCGTTCTGGTTCGAGGGGGGACACGCCGTGCTCCGGAGCGACTGGTCCGAGGACGGCACGGTGGCCGTGATCCAGGCGGAACACGACCAGGCGGCCTCGTTCGGGCGCACACGCGAGGGGTTGGGCGTCGGGCCACAGTCCCACGAGCACCCGGAACCCGGCTCCTTCCTGCTGAATGCCTTCGGCGAGCGCCTGGCCATGGACCCGGGCTTCCTGAGCTTCGACGACCGGCTGCGGGTGAGCCTGCCCCGCCACCACAACGTGATCCTGGTCGACGGCGAGGGGCCCGTCGACTACCTGTTCGCGTCGCTGGCCTGGCCGATCACGCCGGAGGACCGCCCCCTGGCCGACGGGATGGCCACGCTGACCGACGCGATCGACACCGACTTCCTCGACGCGGTGCGCGTGGTGACGCGCTACGGACTGGGCTTCTTCGTGCCCTTCGAGACCGCGCCGCGCATCGATCGCCGCTTCCTGTTCCCCGCTCACCGATCACTTCTGATCGCCGACCGGGTGGACGGGCGCGCCGACCCCGCCCACACCTTCAGTTGGATGCTGCACGGAAACGGCGGCGGCACCAGCGGGGGTACCTTCGAGGCGACACCGGCCGGAGGGCGCTGGGTGGTGGGCGGCGCGCGCCTGGACGGCGCCTTCAGCTTCGATGCAGGGCCACCGGTCTTCACCACCTCCGAGGAGGAGCACGAGATTCCGCCGCGACAGGCTCGCACGCACACGGCGCTGGCCGCGAGCGTCACGGCCGCCGCGGTGCGCTCGCTCGAGTGGGTCTACCCGAGCCGGGCCAGCGACGATCCGCCCGCGCTGAGCGAGGTGGCGCTCGAGGGCGCTGCGGCGCTGCGCGTGGAGGACGAATCCGGGGACCGGCGTGCGGTGGCGGTCCACCGCGATGGGGCCGGCACGCCGCTGGTCTTGAACGGCATCCCGGGGCTCGCCCGGGCCGAGAGCGACGGGAGTCTGTTCCTCATTGACGCGCACTGGGACGGAACCCTGCGTACCGCGTGGGCGGAGGGAGCTCGGCGCCTGGCTTACGGAGACGACGTCTACTTCGACGCCGCCGGCCCCGGGATCTTCGGGATCCACCTTTCGGCGGGGCAAGCCGACGTCGTGGCGGACGACGGGTCCCCGACCGTTGCGGTCGGGGGACTGTCCTTCGTGCCCGTCGCCGCCGACGGCGCCTGCGCTCTCGACACAGGCGGTTCGCTTCCCGTGGTCACGCTGAATCGCGAGCGGCGCTTCAGCCTGCGCCAAGCGCCGGGAAACGCGCGGCCGGCGGCGGATGCGGGGGCGGATCGCCGCGTGGCCCGGGCGCCGGGTCCGGACAACTGGGTGTCGCTCGAC